>JAUIEL010000837.1 GCA_030428825.1 bacterium | reverse complement strand
GAAGTCGGTCAGCGCGAAGGTCAGGTCCTGCACCGTGTGGATGCGCGGGATCGCCTCGCCGAGCGCCTTCTCCTTGCGGGTCACGAGGACGACGCCGTGCTTGATCGTGTAGGTGAGGTCCTCGCCCGCCTGCGCGGTGATGATCTTCAGCAGCGACTCGACGCTGATGTTCGTCAGCGTGCTGACGTTCAGCAGGACCCCGCTGGAGTCGAGGTCGGCCGCGACCTCGGGGTCGACGACGATCGGGATGCCCGAGAGGATCGAGATCCCGTTGGTCGCCTCGGGGACCGTCATGTCGGGGAACTGGATCGACGGGATGCGGGTGTTCTCGATCTTGTTCCGGAGCTCGCGCGCCTCGGGCGGCTCGACCTCGGTCAGGGCGAGGTTCTTCCGCAGGCTCCGCTTCGCCGAGATGTCGTCCCAGAAGTCCTGGTCCGGACCGGTCAGCGTCTGCGCGTACGCGATCCGGGTCTCCTCGATCTGCTGCTTCCAGCGGCGGAACTCGTCCTTCCGCTCGTCGATGGCGCGCTTGTTCGAGTGGTCCCGCGCCGCCTCGCGCGCGTCGTGGACGAGCGCCTTCGCGCGGTCGTTCATCGGCTCGCGGACGAGCGCCTGCTGGGCGAGCTCCTCGGCGTCGTCGAAGTCGTTCCGGTTGAACGCCGCGATCGCGTCCTGGAGGATCCGGAGGGTCAGGTCGTGCTCGCGCTGCTTCGCGGCCGCCTCCTCCGCCTGGATCTTCTCCCACGCGGCGCGGTCCTGCTCGCGGCGGAGCTCGGTGTCCTTGCGCGACTGCGCGCGCTCGGCCGCCTCGAGGGCCGAACGGGCGCGCTCCTCGAGCGTCCCCCAGTCGACGCCGACCGGCGCCCACCGGATGTGGTTCATCGTCTGCTCGAAGTGGAGGATCGCGCCGTCGTAGTCGCCGCGGTCGAAGCGGCGCTGGCCGGCGAGGAACGTCTCCTCCGCCTCCATCTTGAGCTGCTGCTGCTTGATGCGCCAGCGCTCCTCCGCCTCGGCGGCGATGGTGCCCGGATCGTCGTCCTGCATCATCACCGGCGCGGCGGCGACCGGGATCACCGGCGCGTCGACCGACGCGGCTCGGGCGGTCTCGACGGCGGGGAGGGAGGCGTCGCGCTGGCCGTCGGCGAGCGCTTCGTCGCTCGGGACCGGCGTCGACTCGGCGGAGTCACCCCACGGCGACCACGCGCACGACGTGGCGGCGAGCGACGTCGCGATCAGGGCCAGGTTGCGGAGCGAGCAGTGGATGGCATTACGCGCCATGAGTCCATCCTTCTTGACGGAAGAGGCTTGGCGGAAGGGGCGGATTCGAGTGCGGCAGGGCGCCTGTCGAAGTGGGCCGACGTCGCTGCCGAGCGAGCGTGCCTGACGTTGGAAAGGTGTTCCGGATCAAGGATTTACCACGGAAGTTCGCGGACTCTATCAGCGGTCCGGAAGGGATGCAAGCGCCTTTGAAGCGCCGGCCGGCCGCTTTTGAGACGTGTCGGGGAGGGATCGCTCTCGAGCTCCTTCTTCCGCTCGTCGTCCCCTCCGGAGACGGAGGTCCGGACGACGTCGGGCGGGTCTATTCCACCGCGTCACCGCCGGTAACACTCCTCCAGGCGGGCGCGGATGCGTGCGTCCTCTCCCGCCTCGAGCGCGCGCTCGAGGAGCACGGCCGCGGCGGCGGGATCGAGGTACGGGTTGTCGTCCGACGCGAACGCGCCGCGGGGCGTCAGGTAGAGGATCGACGCCGCCTCGAGCGAGCGGGGCGCGGGATCGCCGACCGCGACCGCGTCCGCCAGCCGCTTCGCCTCGTCGTACCGGCCGAGCAGCACCAGCGAGTGGAGGCGCAGGTCGCGCGCCTGCGCGTGGTCGGGGCGGAGCCGCACGACGTCGGCGAAGGCGCGCTCCGCCTCGACGAGCCGGTCGCGGTCGCCGTCCTGCGCGGCGGCGGCCCGGAGCGCCCGTCCGTGCCAGAACCGGAGCGCGGGGTTCTCCGGATCGCCCGCGACGCCGGCGCCGAGCGTCTCGCACGCGGACTGGAGCAGCCGCGCCTCGAGCTGCCGCACGCCGTCCTGCAGCGCGGCGATCGATTCGCGCCGGGACGCGGGCGACGGGCGCGCGCAGTTCTCCTCGCGGGTGCGGGTCGAGAGGAGCTCGGGGGCCAGCGGCGTCGACAGGTAGCCGGGGAGCGCGGCGCCGCCCCCTTCGCTCCGGTCGCGCCGGAGCGACTCGAGCGCGCCGTCGAGCGCGGAGAGCGCGGGCGCGACGCGCGCGTCGTTCGGAGCGAGGTCGTCCTCCTCGCCCGGGTCGGCGGCGAGGTCGTAGAACTCGACGTCGCACGCCTCGAGGAGCTTCGTCCCGCGGGGAGAGCGGAGCCCGCGGAGCTGGGCGTAGTCGCAGTGGATCGCGCCGTACAGCGACTCGACGAACGCCGGTTCCCCGCGCCGGCCCGGCGCCGCGAGATCGGCGGGGCGGTCGGCCGCGCGTGCCTCG
>JAUIEL010000079.1 GCA_030428825.1 bacterium | reverse complement strand
CGGTGCAAGGCTCCGGGCACCCGCAACCCTGGTGGGTCGCCTGGCAACCGAAGAAGAGGGGGAACGCGAGCAGGAGCGTCGCGAGCGTTGAGCGGAGGTTCATGTTTCCCATCCTTCCGACGAACGAGACCGGTGAATGCGGGTGGCCTCGGTCTTCTGTCGGCAGGCGGCGCCCCGAACCTTGTCGGGAATCCGACGCGACGAGTGAATCCGTTTCCTGGATCCTCGCCGACGCCCGATCAGGGGACGCGTTCGAACCGGTACGCCTGGACGACCGCCTTCAGGGTGACGTTGTCGTCCGCGACGACCTCGCCGATGGAGGTCCCGCCGGCGAACCCCGCGTCGATGGTCGGGAGCGAGAACGGGTCGGCCTGGTGGATCGACCCGAACGGATACGACACCGTGATCCGGTCGCCGGGGACGGCGAGCCCCTTCCCGACGGTCGGGTAGAAGTGGATCTGCGGGCCGTACGGGAACCCCGGGAGCTTGAAGTACGCCGTCTCGCCGTCGCCGAAGGCGGAGACGTACCCCTCCACGGTGTCCGTGTCCCACGTCGTCCCGGCCGGGAACTGCAGCGTGAGGTAGTCGGTCTCGGTCGACGTCCCGGTGATCCCCGTGAACGGACCGGTCCATTCGTGGTGGATCGTCGCCCCCTGGTCCTGATACGCGAACAGGAACCAGACCTGCCATTTCCCGGAGAACGGCTCGTGCGGCTCCGGCGGTTCGGGGGTCGGTCGCACGCCGAACGCCGAGAGGATCGACGATTCGAACCCGGCGATGGCGAGGTCCTCGTCGACGTCGAGCGCCGCGCCGACGTCGCCGTTCAGCGTCCCCGGCAGCTCGTAGTGCTCGAGACGCTGCGCCCCGTCCTCGTGCTCCCGCAGCAGGAGCGCCCGGTAGAGGTTCCCGCCGTCGGCGCGGAGCCTGGCGATCGTCCGCGTCGACCAACCGGCCGGCGGCGTCACGTCTTCGTCCGACACGATCGGAGCTCCCGCCTCGCCGAGCGGACCGGCCGGCGGCGTCACGACCTCGAGCGACTCGACGCCCGCGCCGTCGCGCCGGAGCACGACCAGCTCCTCGCTCCCGTCGCCGTCGAGGTCGGTGCCGTACAGCCCGACGACCGCGTCGGTCTCCGCGTGGCCGAACGTCGCGTCCGACCGCAGGAGGGTGACCCCCTTGTCCTTCTTCTTGGTCGGGAGCGTCAGGATCTCGAGCGATTGGACGCCGTCGAGCGCCTCCCGGACGACCGCGACCTCGTCCCGATGGTCCCCCTCCAGATCGATCGGACCGACCGCGACGACGCGTCCGTCCCCCTTCGCGACGCCGAACGTCGCCTTCCGCGTCGACGCCACCGGCTTGCCGGTGTTTCCGTTCACCGCGGTCGGCGCCCGGTAGACGAGCAGCTCCAACCTCTTGTCCTTCTTCTTCTTGTGCTCGCGGATGGCGACGATCTCCTCGTACCCCTCCGCGTCCCACTGGGCCGCGAACGAGAAACGGAGCGGCGTCTTCCCACCGACCTTCTCCCACTTCCCGTCGGTCGCCCGCAGCTCGCCGAGGATCTCCCCCGGCGCCGCGGACGGCGCGTTCAGCGCGATCCAGAGCTTCTTCTCCTTCTTGTCGTCCGGGTCGATCCGCACGAGACCGACCTCGTCCGGCGCCTGCGCGGCGACGGTCAGCACCGGTATGAGGAGGAGCGACAGGGTCAGCAAGGGAAGAGTTCTCATCGGTCGTGGCCCGAGAAGACGTTAGCACACGGCGGACCGGCGGCAACGTCGGCGCGGCGGGCGCCCCCGGTGTCGACGGTCCGCGGGAGACGGGCAGCGGTTGCCGCGCGAGCCCCTCGCGGCCGAGATCGAGGCGCGCGGACGGCGGCGGATCGGCCGGGTCCCCCGGGTGACGGCGACACGTTTCCGTCACGCTCCCGACGCCGATCCGCGCCGTTCCCGGCCCGCTCGTCCGTTCCCGGGGGGAGGTGCCGTACCCTGGGCGGCCATGCGGCCCGCGCCCCCCTCCCTCTCCCCGAGGCACCCCCTCCCGGCGATCGTCCTCGCGGCCCTCGTCGCCGCCGGCTGCTCCCGGTCGGACGAGCCGGCGGCGCCCTGGGCTTCGATCCGCCTCCTCGACCGCCTGTCCGACGCCCGGATCGAGTCGGCGTTCGATCCGACCGCGGACTCCTCTCGCCGACGCATCCTGCCGGAGACGCGCCTCGCCGACCTCCCGCGCTCGGCGTCGGCGCGGAGCGACGGGGAGTGGGCCGGCCCGTACCTCCTCGGGCGGGTCCCCGGCGCCCCCTCGCCGTCGATCCGGGTGACGCAGGTCCCGTGGTCCGGCGCGAGCGCGGCGCGCGTCCGGATCGCCGCCGCCGGCGCGCCGGGCCCGGACGAGGCGTGGTTCGCCGTCGCGGCGAATCGACCGCTCCGACCGAACGAGCTCGCCGACCGCGCACACCTCGAACCGCTCCTCGCGCGGACCGCGAGCCTGGTTCGGCTGGAGCCGGGCGCGGACGGCGTCTGGAGCGGCTCGATCGCGGACGATCCGCGGGCGGAGGTCCTCCTCGTCGTCGCGCTCGGTCCTCCGGATCGCCTCGACGACGCGCGCGCGGCGATCGCGCCGCTCGACCCGACGACGGCGTGGTTCGAGGCGACCGAAGCGACCGACCTCGGCGCGGCCGTCCGGCGGGTCCGACTCGACGAAGTGCTCCGGGAGAGCCTCCTCCTCGGGGCGCCCGGCGAGGCGCGGTGGCGCGTCCGGGTCCCCGAGGCGTCCCCCTCGTTCCGGTCCCACGTCGCCGCGCCGCTCCGGGCCGGACGCGGCCCGGTGACCGGCCGCGTCACCGCCGTCGCCGGAGACGAGCGGCGGAGCGCGTCGGTCACGATCGAGGGCGCGGAGTGGCGCGCCCTCTCGCTCGACCTCGCCCCGCTCGCGGGCCGCGAGATCGATCTCTCCGTCGAGGTCTCCGGGCCCGCCGGGACGATCGGCGCGGTCGGCCAGCCCGAGGTGGTCGGCGCGCCCCGCGGGCCGCTCCCACCGGACGTGATCCTCGTCTCGCTCGACACGGTGCGGGCGGACCGGACGTCGCTCCACGGAGGACCGCCGACGACGACCCCGACCCTCGCCCGCCTCGCCGAGTCGTCGGCCGTCTTCGACGCCGCCGTCGCGGCCGCGTCGTGGACGCTCCCGTCGCACCTCTCGATGTTCAGCGGCTTCCACCCGGATCGGCACGGCGTGACCCGAGCGTTCGGGCGGGTCGGCGACGACGTCCCCTGGCTGGCGGAGGAGCTCCGGAGCGCCGGCTACCGGACGCTCGCGTACGCCGCGAGCGGCTACGTCGACCCGCAGTTCGGGTTCGCGCGCGGCTTCGAACGTTACGGGACCCGCGACCCGGTGAACCCCCCGCTCGAGTGGGCGGAGCTCGCCGCGGTGGGTCGCGAACGGCCGAGCCTCGCACGCGCGCGGCGGTCACGCGCCCAGCGGGACGAGCTGACGGACCTCCTGAGGGGGCCGCGCGACCGGCCGCTCTTCGTGTTCGCGCACACCTACCAGGCGCACGACTATCGCGCCCCGCCGGACGTCCTCCGCGCGTTCGGCGCCGCCGAGGACGAGGTCGACGTCCTCCTCCGCGGCGTCTACCACGACGGGTCGCCGTATCTCTCCGAGGAGGACCGATCGCCGGAGGAGCTCTCGACGCTGCGCCGCCGCGCCGAGGTGATGTACGACGCCGCGCTCTCGATCGCGGACGCGTTCGTCGCGGACCTCGTCGCCGCGCTGGAGGAGTCGGGTCGGCTCGAGCGGACGATCCTCCTGATCACCTCGGACCACGGCGAGGAGCTGTTCGACCGCGGGAGGTTCGGACACGGGAAGACGGTCTACGAGGAGCTGGTCCGCGTGCCGCTCCTGATCCGCGTGCCGGGCGGCGCGCGTCGCCGGATCGCCGAGGTCGTGTCGCACGTCGACCTCGCGCCGACCGTCCGCTCGCTCCTCGGCCTCGACCGGGACGGCGCGCCGCCGAGCGACGGCCGCGACCTGACGCCGCTCCTCTCCGGCGGGGCGATCGAATCGGTCGCCGCCCTCTCCCGCGGCGGCGGGCGGAGCGGCACGGCGCCGGTCCTCCGGGCGCTCCGCGGCGCGCGCCGGAAGGTGATCGTCACCGAGTCCGGCGGCGAGGTCGAACGGACCGAGCTGTACGACCTGCTCCGCGACCCCGCCGAGGAGGAGAACCTCGCCCGCGCGGAGGAGGCCGTCCTCGAACCGCTCGTCGAACGGCTCGAGCGCCGCGTGGCGGCGCTGCGGGCGATGGCGGCGGCCTCGGGCGACTGGACGCCGTCGGACGCGCTGCGGGAGACGCTGGCCGAGCTCGGCTACCTCGGCGACGATTGACCGGGAACCGGACGACCCGGCGCGGAAACCTCCGCGAAATCGACCCGTTCTCGCCACCGATCGGAGGTCGGCGGCATCGTTCCCGTTCGAGCGCACCCCCGTCCCGGAGATCGCCCGATGCACCGTCCCGCCCTGGTCCCGTTCCTCCTGGTCACCCTCGTCGGCGCCGCCTCCGAAGCGGCCGCCGCCCTCCGCATCGTCGACGGGTTCGGCGTCGGCGGGACGTACGCGACGATCCAACAGGCGGTCGACGCATCGGCCGACGGCGACGTCGTGCTCGTGAAGGGCGGCGTGTACGACGCGTTCGTGGTCGACGGGAAGGGGATCACCGTCACGATCGAGCCGGGGCTCCCGAACCTCGCGCGCGTCCGGGTCCACCCCCAGATCCCGATGCTCACGATCCGGAACCTCTCCCCGTCCCAATCGGTCACCGTGCGCGGGATCGAGTTCGGGCACTACGCGACGGTGCCGGGTCAGCCTCCGCCGTTCCAGGGGGCCGACGGCGTGGTCCTGCGGCAGAACCTCGGCCCGATCGTCCTCGAGGCGGTGAGGGTCTCGCACGCCGGGACGTTCGATCCGCTCGTCGTCGACCGGTGCGCCTCGGTGACGCTCGCGCGCTGCGAGTCGCACGCGTCGACGGGCCGCCACGCCCTCGTCCTCGAGCAGTCGACCGCGTTCGTCCACGACTCGTTCCTGTTCGGAGGCGGCGGCACCACGACCGACCTCTCGATCCCGCCGTCCGACGGCGGCGACGGGGTCCGCGTCGTCGGCGGCGAGCTCCTCCTCTCGGGAGGGATCACGCGCGGCGGCGACGGCGTGAACAACACCTTCGACTTCCAGACGCTCGGCTGCACCCCCGCGAGCGACGGCGGACACGGCGTCCATCTGTTCGCGGGGAGTCCGGTCGTCCGCACCCTCGGCGGACAGCTCGTGGGCGGCGTCGGCGGCGTCGACGCGAGCCACACGATCTGCACCCTCCCGCCGGGCGCGGACGGACTGCCGGTCCGGGTCGCCTCGGGGCAGCACGTCGTGCTCCCCGAGACACCGCGCGCGTTCTCCCTCGGCTCGGCCGAGCGCGAAGGGCTGCCGCTTCCGCTCGCGCTCGGCGGGGCGGCGCACGATCTCGTCGTGCTGTTCGTCGGGGCGGACCACGCCGTCGGCCCGTACCTGCCGAGCGTCCACGGCCCGCTCCTCCCCGCGGCCCCCTCGGTCGCGTTCACGGTCGGGACCCTCCCGGCGAACGGCGAGCTCGCCTTCGACGTCTTCGTCCCCTCCCTCCCGGCGGGGGTCGACGCGGTCCCGATCGTCGCGCAGCCGGCGTTCCTGTTCACGGGCCCGGGGAGCGGCATCGTCATGGGGCCGCCGTCGGTGACGACGCTGCTCGACGCGCTGGTCCCGTGACCGGCCCGCAGCGCGGAGCGGCGCCGGAACGACTGCTCGCCCACACCGGCTGGATCCGCTCGCTCGCCCTGGAGCTGGCCCGCGATCCCGAGCTCGCCGACGACCTGGTGCAGGAGACGTGGGCGCGCGCGCTCGAGCACGCGCCGGACGAGCCCCGGTCGCTCGGCGGGTGGCTGGCGCAGGTGATGCGGAACACGCTCCGCCAGTGGCACCGCGGCGCCGGGCGGCGGGTCCGCCGCGAGCGGAGCCTGGCGAGCCCGGAGGCGGTCGACGAGGGGAGCGCCGCGGCCGAGCGGCTGGAGCTGAGCCGCGCCGTCGTCGACGCGGTCCGGGCGCTCGACGAGCCGTACCGCACGACGATCGTCCTGCGCCACTTCGAGGAGCTCCCGCCCCGCCGCATCGCGGCCCGACTCGGCGTCCCCGTCGCGACGGTGAAGTCCCGACTGAACCGGGCGTACAAGATGCTGCGGGGGGCCCTCGACCGCCAGCACGGGGGGGTGCGACGCGCCTGGCTGCCGGGGCTCGCCCTCGCGTTCCGGCCGCGGGAGACGGGCCCGGCCCCGCTCGCGGTCGACGGCGTCGCGCGGGCGGTCGGCCTCGCGGCGCTCCCGGTCGCGGCGGCGGCCGCGCTCCTCTTGGGTCCGGACCGCGATCCCGCTCCGCCGGAGCCCGCCCGGTCGCCGGGGACGGCCGAGACGTCGCCGGTCTCGGGCGGGCCGGGCGCCTCGCCGGAACGCCGCGCCGCTCACGATCCCCGAGCCCCGGCCTCGACCGCGACGGCGTACGAAGGGGACGCCGCCCACCCGATCGAGATCGACGGTCTCGTCGTCGACCCTCGCGGCGTGCCGGTCGCGGACGTCCCGGTCGTCCTCCGCGCGGTCTCCGTCCCGGCGTGGCCCGGACCGGAGGCCGCCCTCCGCCGCGCCGCGGGACGCCTCGACGCGGCGCGGCCCGACGACGCACGGGCCCGCTCCGACGATCGCGGTCGGTTCCGCTTCTCCGTCCCCTACGCCGCGGGGACGCGGGACCTCCATCACCTCGTCTTCGCGGGGGACGCGCGACGGGCGGCGCTGGTCGCGGCGGTGGTGCCGCCGGCGACCCGCGACGCGACCCGCACCCTCGTCGTCGCCCCGCGGGCGGTCGTCACCGGCGCCGTCCTCGACCCGGCCGACCGCCCGATCGACGGGGCGACGGTCTCGATCGACGCGTCGACCGCGGCGACCCGGCGTCGCTCCCCGACGATCGACCACGCGGTGGAGGTCGCGCCCGTCGCGACGACCGGCTCCGACGGTCGCTTCCGGATCGAGGGGCCGGCGGTCTCCGGAACGACGCTCCGAGTGCGCGCGGCGGGGCACGGCGCGGCCTCCCTCGCGCTCGGCGGCGTCCCGCGCGAGGAGGTCCGCGTCGTCCTCGCGCCGGCCGCGGCGGACGACCTCCTCGCCGGGACCGTCGTCGACGCGGACGGAGCGCCGGTCGAGGGCGCGCGGGTGGCGATCGACGGGACCTCGACGACGACCGACGCGTCCGGCGCGTTCCGCCTCCCCCGCGGCGCGGCCCCGCGCGGCGCCCCCCTCCTCGCCGCGGCGCCGGGGCGGTCGCCGGCCCGACGCGCGTTCGACCCCGACCTCCCCGGCGGGTTCGCCGAGCCGCTGGTCCTCCGCCTCGGCGGACCCCCGCCGTCGATCGCGGGCCGGCTGGTCGACGACGCCGGCCGGCCGATCGCGGACGCGCTCGTCTACACCGCCGAGCTCACCCCGATCGCGCGCGGGCCGGGACAGGTCCCGATCTGCCTCGAACACGTCCTCTCCCCCGGGCGTCCCCCGCCGCTGGCGCACGCGCGGACCGACGGCGACGGCCGGTTCGCGCTCCCCGGTCTCGCCGACCGGACCTACACGCTGCGGGCGGTGGTCGGTCTCTCCCGAAGCGAGCTCGGCCGTCACCGCGCGGGCGCCGAGGACCTCCTCGTCCGCGCCGGGAGCGGTCCGGGCGAGCGCGTGCTCGAGGGGTTCGTCCGAGCTCCCGACGGCACGCCGCTCGCCGGCGTCACGCTGACCCCCGTGCTCGAGCTCCTGTCGGTCCCGCGGCCGTGGTCGGACGCCGACCTCGAGCTCCGCGTGCCGGGACGGCCGGTCCGCTCGGACGAGGACGGGTGGTTCGCGACCGAGGGCGGCGGCGGACCGCTCTTCCTGCAAGTCGGCGGCGACGGCGTCCTCCCCGGCTTCGTGCCGGTCCCCGACCCGCTCCCCGCCGACGGGCTGCGCGTCGTCGCCGCGCGATCGTGCCGGCTCGTCGTCGAGGCGACTCCCGAGAGCCGCCGGTTCGTCCGGTTCGAGGTCCTCGACGCGTCGCTCGCGCCGGTCGACGTGGTCGCGTTCCGCGGCGCGGAGGTCTGGCCGTTCGTCGCCGTTCCGTTGGTCGACGGGAGCTCCGAGGTCGTCGCGGTGCCGGAGACGGCGCGCTGGCTCCGGCTCGTCGCCGCCGACGGGAGCGACCGCCGGATCGCGCTGGCCGTCACGCCGGAACGCGTGACGACGGTCCGGCCGGTCCGTTCACCCTGACCGGCGCGCGCGTTCGCCGAGGACCCGCCGCCGGAACTCGCGGACGACCGGCATCGCCTCGATCCACGCGGCGGCGTCCGACCGGGACGGATCGAGCGGGTGCGGCGCGCCGGCGAACCCGGGCGGGATCTGGCTGTGGAGCCGCGGCGGGTCGACCTCCTCGTCGAGGAAGTGGTACTCGTAGCCGGGCACGCAGAGGTCGTCGTCGAAGTGCACGTCGACCACGCGGACGGCGTACGTCGAGAGCTCGGTCGTCAGCGCCTGCGGCGGGTTCACCCAGGCGTGGGTCGGCGAGACGACGAACTGGTACTGGATCACGCGGTTCGTCGACACGATCCGGAACTTCCGGAGGTCGCCGCCGAAGAAGAGGCTCCCCGAGGCGGCCTCCTCCACCACCCCGTGCGAGAGGTCCGGCTCGTAGCCGCGCGCGAACGTGAGCGACGTCGGGTCGTTCCGTCGCCGGAACCGGGCGATCCGGCGGCCGCCGTGGATGCGACGCTCGGCGTCCGCGCGCCGCCGCGGCGCGGTGAAGTCCGCGTACGGCTCGACCCGGTCGGCCGGCCCCTCCCGGACGACGAGCTCGACCGCGTCGTCGTTCCGGCGCGGCTTCCGCCGCCGGTGCACCGTGTCGAGCGCCGCCTGCAGCTCGTACGGGAGGTTCGTCGTCTCCTCCGCGCTGACCAGCAGCTCGTCCCCGTCGACCCGGACGTGCCGCGTGTCCCCCTTCCCGATCCAATACTCCTCGGAGCTGTGCACGAAGTGGCTCGCCGCGCGCCAGACGAGCGAGGAGTCCTTGTAGAAGATCCGCGGGTGGACGGTCCGGATCCGCCCGCGATCGTCCTCCAGCGCGACGAACGCGACGAAGAACCCGAGCGCCTCGTCGAACATCGGGTCGCTCAGGTAGAGGTGCGCGCGGAAGAGGCGCACGAGGTGACGCGGGACGTACGGCGGCTCGAGCAGGACCGCCGGATCGCGCCGCGCCGCGCCGGCCGGCCGGAGCCTCGCCCCGCCCGACAGGAGCGCGCGGAACCCGGCGGCGACCCGGCGACGGGAGAGCGGCTCGGGCTCGACGCCCGAGACGATCGCCGTCTCCGGCGGCGCCCGGCGGTCGTTCGCTTCGGAGGAGGTCGGTCGGCGACGCATGGAACGGCGATTCCTACCGGTTCGCCGCGCCGAGACGCCTCCCCAATCCCGACTTTCGTGACCCGGGCCCGGACGGAGGACGCCGGTCGAGAGGCGCCCGAGCCCCGCGATCGACGCGTGTCAGGAGGCGGACGCGCCGAGCAGCGCGAGATAGGCGACGTACGAGGCGAGCAGGAGCGCCCCCTCCCGACGATCGATCGTGAATCGCGTCGCCATCATCGGGAGGAGGAGCACCGCGGTCCCGACGAGGAAGCCGAGGTCGAGCGGACCGAGCGCCGCGCCGCCCCCCGGCGCCAGGGCGCCGGTCAGCCCGGCGATCACGAGGACGTTGAAGACGTTCGAGCCGACGACGTTCCCGACCGCGATGTCCGCCTCCTTCCGGAGGGCCGCGACGACGGACGTCGCGAGCTCGGGCGCGGACGTCCCGATCGCCACGATCGTGACGCCGATGAGCGCCTCGCTCATGCCGACGTGGCGCGCGACCGACACCGCGCTCGAGACCAGCTGGTCCGCGCCGACGAGGAGGACGGCGAGCCCGGCCGCGAATTGGAGCAGCCGGATCGGGACCCGGCCCGCGGCCGCCGGAGGGCCGTCGGAGGTCGGTCCTTCGCGGCGGAGACCGGCGAGGACCGTCCAGGTGACGTGGACGAGCCCCGCGCCGAGGAGGAGCGCCGCCTCTCCGCGCGCGAGCCCCTCGCCGGTCCGGAGGAACACGACCAGCGCGACCGACGCGAGGAGCATCACCGGCATCTCGCGGCGGATCACCTGGTGGTGGACGCGCAGCGGGCAGAGGAGCGCGGCGACGCCGAGGATCAGGGCGACGTTCGCGATGTTCGACCCGACGACGTTCCCGTACGCGATCCCCGGGCTGCCGCTCAGGCCCGCCCGGAGCGAGACGGCGAGCTCGGGAGCGCTGGTCCCGAACGCGACGACGGTCAGCCCGACCACGAGCGGACCGAGTCCGATCCGGAGCGCGAGCCCCGCGGCGCCGCGCACGAGCAGGTCGGCGCCGAACACGAGCGCCGCGAACCCGACGATCAGTCGGAGGAGTGAGAGCGCCAAGCGAGCGATCCGATCCCCGGCCCCGCCCGATCCGGTGCGGCGGGGACCCGGAGCAGGGAGGGAGCCGAACGAGCGGGCACGGGAGAGAGTCCTACCCGAAGCCCGGCCTCGGCGCACGTCCCTCCCCTCGAGGGTCGCGGTCGACCCGACGGTCCACTCGCTCAGGAGGTCGCGACCGACTCCCCGCCGTGGAGCTCGACCCGGTGGCTCGCGTGGACCCCGTCGGGCGCGGCCGCCAGGAGCTGGAGGTGGACGACCGCGACCGCGCCGAGCGCCGCCGCCGGCACCGGGATCGCGACCGTTCCGTCCGCCGCCAGCGCCACGGGGACCAGGACCGCCGACGACGGGTCGACGAGGAACGAGAACCCGGACGCCTCCACGACCGCCGCCTCGAGCCCGACGACGAGCATCCCGGGCGCGAACGCCCCCGCTCCGGCGCCGATCAGGACCCCGCCGCCCCCCGACGGGACCCACGACACGACGAGGTCGTGGTGCGCGCCGAGGCCGGCCCCCGGGACCCCGACCGTCCCCGGCGGATCGAACGCGATCCCGCGGACGCTCTCCCCGGCCGTCCCCTCGATCGGGGCGAGGAACGTCGCGCCGCCGGACTCCCGATCGATCGCGAACAGGAGCGACGGCGCGAAGAGCCCGTCGGCGACGGCGAGCAGGTCTCCGGACGGCGCGACGGCGAGTCCGCGCACCGCCACCGCGAACCCCGGCAGACCGAGCGGCCCGACGGTGTCGACGGCGCCGGTCTCCGGGTCGAGCGAGAGGAGGGCGCCGCCGCAGACCGCGAGGAGCGTCCCGTCCGGCCCCGGCGCGAGCCCCTCGGCGGGGACCTCGGCGTCGAGCTGCACCTGCGCGACGACCTGCCCGCTCGCGGGGTCGTAGCGGCGCACGATCGAGTCGGCGCCGAGGCCGAACAGCCGCTGCGCACCGTCGAAGACGAGCGCGGTGACCGGGACCGGGGTCGGGCCGATCGGCGTCGTCGCGCCCGACGCGCCGTCGACCTCCAGCAGGACCGGGCCGCCCGCCCCGATCGCCGCCGCCACGATCCGCCCGGACGGGGAGATCGCGAGGTCCTCGGCCGCCGCGCCGAGGGCGTGCTCCGTCGACGCGATCGGTCCGCCGCCGATCCCCTCGACGAGGAGCAGGTCGCCGGTCGCCGTCACCGCGTGCAGCCGATCCGCGGCGTGCGCGAACGCGCCGAGCGCCCCGGCGATCCCTCCCCACAGCGCGAGCGTGACCTTCGTCGTCCGTCCGATGTCCATGTCGATCCTCCGTCGCGGACCCGATGCGAGGAGGAGGAGGGGAGCGCGGGGTCGAACCGAAGGCGGGAGCCCGTGACCGGCTCCGACCGACGCCTCGCCGCCCTCGGAGCGAGCCGGTAACGTCTCCCGGATGATCTCCCTCCCGCTCCTCGCCTGCCTCGTCGCCGGACCGGTCGCGCCGCCCGAGCTCGTCACGTTCGACGAACCCGGCTTCCCGACGGTCGGAGGGCTCGAGACGCCCGCCGGGGTCGAGGGCGCCCGGTCGTTCGCGTCGGTCGAGACGCTGGCGGCGCGGCTCGTCCCGGGGGAGACGGTCCTCGTCTGGCGGCACGGCGCGACGTTCCCCGCCGACCTCTGGACGCCGTTCGTCCGGTTCCTCGAGGGGGGCGGCTCGTTCCTCTGGCTCGGCGGGGCGCCGCTCGACCGGCCGGTCACCGGGCCGCCGGGCGCGCGCGAGGTCCGCGCGCCGAACGTCAACCTCCGGAAGGCGCTCCGCCTGAACCAGGCGCGAGCGAGGACGCTGCCGGCCGGGACGTCGGTCGTCCTCCCGGGCGAGTCCACGCCGACTCGAACGCTCGACACGCTCGCCGCGGTGACGGTCCTCGAGCCGCGCCTGACCGACGCGCGCGACGTCCCCGACGAGGACGGCAGCCCCGGCGCGCGGGAGGCGATCGTCCGGCCGCTCCTGCACGCGGTCGTCCCCGGCGGCGATCCGCGGTTCCCCGACGCCGCGGTCGCGGTCGCGGTCGATCGGATCGGCGGCCGGTTCGCCGGGGGGCGCTGGGTGTTCTGGCTCGCGGACGCCGCGCCGACCGCGGTCGAGCTGGCGCGGCTGGTCGACGAGGCGACGCGCCCGGCGCTCGACTTCCGCGTCGTACCGACGCTCGGCTGCTTCCACGAGGGGGAGACGCCGGAGCTCGAGCTGAGGCTGACGCGGCCGGGGGCGACGGAGACGGCGTCGTTCGCGGTCGACCTCGACGTCGAGGCCGTCGGCGGGCCGGCGTGGACGGTCGAGGACGTCGCGCTGACGGCCGGCGAGACGGGGCGCGCGCGGATCCGGCTCGACCCGGGCCTCGCGGCCCCCGGCCTCTTCCGGGTGACCGCGCGCGCCGACGGGCTCCCCGACGCGACGACCGGGTTCTGGGTGTTCGACCGCGAGCTGTTCGAGGGCGGGTCCCACCTCTCGTTCGACGGGTCCACGATGCGCCGCGGCGGGAAGCCGGCGCCCGTCGTCGGCACGACCGTGATGTCGGCGACGGTCCACCGCGACTTCCTGTTCGAGCCGGACGCCGCGGTCTGGGATTCGACGTTCGCCGACCTCGCCGCGCAGCGGATGACGCTCGTCCGGACCGGCGTCTGGTCGGGGTGGCGGCGGTTCGTGTCGGACGCGGGCGAGGTCGACGAGGCGTGGATCCGCGCGCTCGAGGCGTACGTCCTCTCCGCGCGGCGGCACGGGATCGCCGTGGTCTTCACGTTCTTCGCGTTCGTCCCCCACCGCTTCGGCGGCGACTGCCCGTACTTCGACCCCGTCGCGCGGACCGGGCAGCGCGCGTTCCTGACCGCCGTCGGCGCCCGGTTCGCGAACGCCGGCGAGGTGCTGTGGGACCTGATCAACGAGCCGTCGTTCGCGTCGCACGAGAAGCTCTGGGTCTGCCGGCCGCACGGCTGCGCGCACGAGGAGGCGGCGTTCCTCGCCTGGCTCGAGGCGCGGTACGGGCGCGGCGGGCGCGACTGGGAGGCGGAGGTCCGCGACCGGTGGCGCCTCCTCCCCGACGAGACGATCGGGCTGCCGACCGACGCCGACTTCGAGGACGCGCAGGTGTTCGGCGACCGGCGCCCGTTCCGCGCCAAGGAGTGGGTCCACTTCGCGCAGGACTCGTTCCGCGGTTGGGCCGCGGAGATGGTCGCCGCGCTGCGGGCCGGCGGGTCGCTTGCGGAGGTGACGGTCGGGCAGGACGAGGGCGGCCTGAACGAGCGGCCGAGCCCGCTGTACCACCACGACGTCCTCGGGTTCACGTCGATCCACACGTGGTGGTACAACGACGCCCAGCTCTGGGACGTGACGATGGCGAAGGCGCCGGGGAAGGCGCTCCTCGTCTCGGAGACCGGCGTCATGAACCGCGAGCTCCTGACCGGCGACGCGCTCCGGTCGGAGGAGGACGCGGCGCTCCTGTTGTCCCGCAAGATCGCGGCGGCGTTCGCGGGGCGCGCGTTCGGGGTCGTCCACTGGTGCTGGGACGTCAACCCGTACATGGACTCGGACAACGAGGTCGCGATCGGCGCGCGCCGCGTCGACGGGAGCTTCAAGCCCGAGCGGAAGGTCCTGGCCGAGTTCGCCAGATTCGTCTCGGCGAACGCACGGTGGTTCGAGTCGCCGGCCGAGCCGGACACCGTGCTCGTGATGCCGTTCGCGGACCACTGGCCGCCGCGGGGGATGCAGGCGGAAGGGACGCGACGGATGATCGACGCGGCCGGCGCCCCGATCCAGGTCGTCGCCGAGCACCGGACGGCGACCGACCTCGGGACGCCGCGGACGATCCTGCTGCCGCCGAGTCGGGGGATCTCGAACCAGGCGTGGTTCGACGTCACGGCCGCGGTCGAGGCGGGCGCGACGCTCCGCTGCTTCGGGTACTTCGAGCGGGACGACGCGGGGCGACCCGCGACGCGGCTCGGCGCCCGCCCGTCGCCGCTGCCGCTCGAGGGGCTCCCGCCCCCGCCGCCCGGCGGGGACCGGGACCCGGCGATCCGCTTTCCGCTCGAGGTCGTCGAGTCGTGGTTCGGGGCCCGGATCGACCTCGTGAAGCCGCCGGGAATGTCGCCGCGCGGCCTCCCCCGGGGGATCGAGC
>JAUIEL010000078.1 GCA_030428825.1 bacterium | reverse complement strand
GGACGCGTCCGCGGGGACCAGCACGAGGAGGGCGAGGACGAGGCCGGACACGGTGGGTGCGCGCATCGAGAGCTCCGGGGGGGGGACGGGGTGGGGCCGATCGACCCACGTTACCACCCGGCACCCCTCGCCGGCCCCGGTCGCCCCGCTCCCCGAGCGGGCCGCTAGACTGGCGGGCCCCTCATCGGAGTCGCCCGTTGTCGCTCTTCCCGTTCCTCTGTTTCAGCGTGATCTTCTGCGCCCTCGTGATGGTCGCGGGGTCCGACGGCGGCGGGAAGAACAAGATCGTCCCCGCGGTCCTGATCGGCGCCGAGGTGTACCTCCTGCTGCTCGCGGAGGGGATCCTCGGATCGCCGTTCGGCTCGGACTCGTCGCTCCGGACGGTCCTGTGCGCGGTCGCCACGGTGGCCGCTTTCGTCGACTTCATTCGGCTCTCCGACAAGGCGTTCGTACTTCTCGCCCTGTGGAGCTCGCTCGTCCAGCTCCTCGTCGTGCTCGACGTCCTCGACGGCGTCAGCGTGTAGCCCCCCACGAAACACCCCCGAACCGGAACTCCACGATGGACCTCTCCTCCTTCCTCTTCGACGACAACGACGGCGCCGGGCGCGCCGTCGGCCGCCTCGCCGACCGCTTCGGCCTCTCCCGCGACCAGACCCGCGGCGCGGTCGAGAAGCTGACGCCCGAGCTGACCGGCAGCCTCCTCGAGAACCTGCAGAGGCCCGGCGGCCTCGAGGCGCTGACCGAGGCGCTCCGCCGCGGCGACCACTCGAAGTACCTGCAGCCCGAGCGGGTCGACGAGGACGAGACGACGCTCGACGGGAACAAGATCCTCGGCCACATCTTCGGGTCGAAGCAGAAGAGCCGCGACGTCGCCTCCCGCGCGTCGCAGGAGACCGGCGTCGACACCGGCATCCTGAAGAAGATGCTCCCGATCGTCGCGAGCCTCGTCATGGGCTCGATGAGCAAGAAGGCGAACGACGCCGGCGCGTTGCGCGAGGAGCGCTCGGGCGGCGGCATGGTCGACGTCCTCGGCGGGCTGCTCGGCGGCGGGTCGAAGGGCGGCGGCCTCGGCGGGCTGCTCGGCGGCCTCGGGAAGATGTTCGGCTGATCCCGGCCCGCTCCCCTCGCGTCGGCGCCGCGGTCAGCGCAGCGGCGTCGTCGCGACGATCCCCTTCCCCTCCTCGACCGTGACGACCGCGCCCCCTCGGACGTCGTCGAGCACCTCCCGGGCGCCGGACGGCCAGGCGATCTCGACCCGGTCGGCGAACGGCCGGTCGACCAGCGCGACCCGCAGGCGGCGGTCGTGCGTCGCGAGGTACGACCGGGTCGAGACGACGTCGGCGACGCTCTTTCGGCCGCCGACGGAGACCCGCACCCTCGCGCCGATCGCGTCCCGGTTCGAGGCGCTCCCGACCAGCCGGAGGACGAGGACCGGGCCCGCGGGCCGCGACTCGTTCCGGAGCAGCAGCGGCGGCCGCCCGACCTGCACCAGCAGCAGGTCCTCGTCGCCGTCCTCGTCGAAGTCCCCGGCCGCGAGCGCGCGCCCGACCCACCGCCCGCCGAAGACCGGACCGCTGGCGGCCGAGACGTCCTCGAACCGGCCGGCCCCGTCGTTCCGGAAGAGGAGCGGTCGCTGCTCGTACGTCGTCGCCTTGTTCGAGAGCGCCGCCGTGTCGAGGACGTGTCCGTTCGCGACGAAGACGTCCGGGTCTCCGTCGAGCTCGGCGTCGAGGAAGACGGCGCCGAAGCCGAGGTACGGGTACGACGGCGTGCCGAGCCCGGCGGGGCGGCTCCACTCGGTGAACGTCCCGTCGCCGCGCTGGGTGTAGAGCGCGTTCACCTCGGCGGTGAAGTTCGTCACGAACACGTCCGTCCTGCCGTCCCCGTCGACGTCGGCGCGGTCGATCCCCATCCCCGCGCGGGCGACGCCGTCCTCGGAGTAGGCGATGCCGTACCGGAGGCCCGCCTCGGTGAACCGGAGGTCCCCCGCGTTCTCGAACAGGAGGGTCGGCGTCGTGTCGTTCGCCACGATCAGGTCGTCGTCGCCGTCCTCGCCGAGGTCGAGCACCGTCACCCCGAGCCCCTTCCCGCGGAAGCCGACGATCCCCGCCGCGCGGCCGACGTCCTCGAACGTGCCGTCGCCGCGGTTCCGGTACAGGACGTCGTCCGCGCCCTCGAACAGCTTCGGCGAGCACGTGCTCCGCGTGCGCGTCCCCGGCACGAAGCAGTCGGGGAGCGCGGCCGGGTCGTACTCCAGGTAGTTCACGACGTACAGGTCGAGGTCGCCGTCGCGATCGCCGTCGAACCAGGCGGCCGACGTCGACCAGCCCGGGTCGTCGAGGCCGGCGGCCTCGGTCCGGTCCTCGAACGTGCCGTCGCCGCGATTCACCCGGAACGCGTTCGGCCCGTAGTTCGTGAACAGGACGTCCGGGTCGCCGTCGCCGTCCGCGTCCGCCGCGGCCAGGCCCATGCCGTACCCCACGTCGTCGAGGCCCGAGCCGTCCGACGCGTCGACGAACGACCCGTCCTCGGTCTGACGGAAGAGCGCGTTCCCCGCGCCCGAGCCGCCGTCGCGCCCTGGGAAGTTCGCCGACTGCACCAGGACGACGTCGAGCCGTCCGTCGCCGTCGACGTCGACGAACCCGCCGCCGCCGGCCATCGTCTCCGGGAGGTGCTTCTCGGGGGAGAGCGCCGGGTCGTGGCGCCAGTCGATCCCGACCGCCGCCGCGACGTCGACGAACCGGAGGCCGGCCTCCGACGCGGGATCGGCCGGGGCGTCCGGCCCCGACGTCCCGCCCGGGTCGGCGGGTTCGCGCGCGGCGTCGCGACACCCCGCCGTCGCCGCGATCAGCGCGAGGGCGATCGTGGCCACCGGGCGGAGACCGGAGCGATCGGTCGTCGTCACGCGTCCCGTCCCTCGCGCAGCCGCCGTCCCTCGTCCCGCTCGTGCCGCGCCGCCTCCGACTCGCCGAGTCGGTCGAGGAGGAGGGCGAGGAGTTCGCGGATCTCCGGTTCGTCCGGGAACGCGTCCCGCGCGGCCTCGAGCGTCCGGCGCGCGGCCCCCGTCCCCTCGACGGCGAGCTCGGTCCGGGCGCGCTCGACGTGCGCCGACCAGAGGTTCGGGAACCGCTCGCAGATCGTCCGCAGCCGCTCCAGACGGCGACGCGGATCGACCTCCTGGTCGTGCTTCGCGAGGCTGAAGACCGGGCGGAGCAGCTCGAACTCCTCCTGGGCCCGCGCCGCCTCCTCGGCCCGGCCGAGGCGACGGAGCGCCTGCGCGAGGTTGAAGCGGATCCGCGTGTCGGTCGGCGCGAGCCGGAGGGCCGCCTCGAAGTCGGCGAGGGCCCCCTCGGGATCGTCCCCGCGCAGCCGGAGCTTCCCTCGCTCGAACCACGCCTCGGCCGGCGCGCCCGCCTCGATCAGTTCGTCGAGCCGCGCGCGCGCCGCCCCGACCTCCCCGCCCTGCGCGAGGAGGCGCGCCTCGAGCACGCGGGCGCGGTCGCGATCCGGGTCGCGCCGCAGGGCGTCCGCGACGTGCCGCCCGGCGGCGTCGGCGTCGCCGAGCTCGAGCGCGAGCGAGGCGAGGAGGAGGTGCGGCTCGGCGTCGGTCGGGTCGAGCGCGGCGGCGCGGCGGAGCTCGACGCGGGCCGCGGCGACGTCGCTGTCCCGGCGGAGCTTCAGCAGCCCGAGCAGACGCCGCGTCCGCGCGTCCTCGGGGCCGGCCGCGAGCGCCTTCTCGAGCTTCCGGATCGCCCGCGCGTCGTCGTGGAACGCCGCCAGCCGTTCGGCCTGCGCGAACAGTCCGTCGCGCCGCTCCGGATCCCCGGGGCGGTTCGCCGGCGGCGCCGGCGCCGGGATCGCCGGACGATCGTCGGTCGTCTCCCCGCGCGGCGCCCCCGAACGCGACTCGTCCGGGACGACCGCCTCCCGCCGGCACCCCGCGAGGAGGAGCGCCGCGCCGATCCCCACGCAGACGAGTCGAGACGAGCCCATGCCCGCCATGCTACTGGCGTCGGAGTCACGAACGACGTCGGGCGCCGTTTCTCTCGCGACGCCGATCCGCGCCCGGGTGGCCGACCGGAGCCGGGCGCGCCGTCGTCAGCGCGGGCGCCGGCGGATGTCGAGGGTCGGATCGATCAGCTTCAGGTAGCGGCGCTGCTGGAGGCGCGGCGGGAGCGACTCGATCTTCTCCCACTGACGCCGCGCGCGCGGCGACCGCTCGCTCGCCGCCCGCGCCTTCTCCCGCAGCAGGGCGTGGATCCGCTCGGCGCGCGCCTCCGCATCGAGCGGCGACAGCGCTCGGATCTCGTCCGGGGTCAGCACCCGGTCCATCACCTCGCGCGGCGGCGGACGGATCCCGCGCCGGCGCCCCTCGGCGTCGTCGCGGAGGGCGTTCGGAAGGAACGACGCCCGGCCTCGGCCGCCGCCCGGCCGCTTTTGCTGCAGGACGCGGAGCTCGTCGTGGAACGCGTCGGGCGGCAGCCCGAGGAGCCGCTCGCGCTCGGCCTCCGAGAGGAGGAGCAGCTCCTTCGGCGGATCGCGGAGGATCGCGAGGCGGTTCAGGCGCCGCAGCTCGCGGCCGAGATCGACCGGCGAGAGGCCGAGGAGACGCTCCGCCTCCCCCTCCGGCAGGACGCCCCGCTCCTCGAGGTCGGCGAGCCGGTCGCCGGTCCGGTCGCGGAGCGCGCGCCGCACGCGACGCACCGTCTGCTTGTCGACGCCGTCCTCTCCGAGCCGCTCGCGGAGCTCCTCGCGGAGGGCCTCGAGCCGCCGCTCGATCATCGGCCGGAGGGCGCGCTTCCGCTCGCGCGAACCGAGCGCCTCGATCCGCCGCCGCTCGGCGTCCGGCAGCTCGGCGACCAGCCGCTCGCGCACCGACCGGAGCGCTTCCTGGCGCGTCTCGACCGAACGCCGGCGCTCCGGATCCATCGCCTTCCACGCCCGGTACCGCTCGCGGACGAGCGCCCGCTGCTCCTCGCTCAGCTCCCGCCAGCGCGCCTCGCCGGGCGCGGCGGCCCCCTGGGCCGCCGACGACGCCGCGAGCAGCACGAACGCGAGGACGGTCCGCACGACGGTCGTCATCTCGGCCCGTCCTCCTCGGCGTCCCCCCCCTCGTCGCCGGGGAACACCTCGAGCGCCTCGGCGACCTCGAGGCTCGCCACGAGGTCGAGGGTCTCCTCGTGCCGGACCACGGCCTCCCAGTCGTCGAGGAACAGGTCGAGCCGGGCGATCATCTCCGGGTCGGCCGGCGCCTCCGCGGTCCCCGCGTCCGGGGCGCCCGAGCGCTCGCGCTGGATCAGCAGGCCGACGGCGAGGACCGCGGCGAGCCCGGCCGCCGCCGCGAGCTTGGTCCGGAGCGGGACGAGGTGGCGGCCGGCCGTCCGATCGCCCCGGAGCGCCGCCTCCACGACGGCGTCCGTGAACCCGGCCGACGGCTCGAGCGCGTCGCTGCCGTCCTGGCGATCCGCCTCGTCGAGCAGGGCGTCGATCCGCGCCCGCTCGTCGACGATCCGGCGCAGCGCCGGGTCCCGCTGCGCGGCGAGGCGCAGGTCGTCCGGCAGCGGATCGACGCCGGTCACCCGCGGCTCGAGCGCGAGCCGCTCACGGAAGTCACGTTCGTTCATCGCGCGCCTCCTCGCGTACGTAGGGCGAGAGCATCGTGCGCAGGTTCTCGCGCGCCCGGAACAGCAGCGACTTCACCGCCTCGCCGGTCGTCTCCAGCGCCTCGGCGATCTCCTGGTGCGGCATCCCGCGGTAGCGGCTCAGGACGAGCGCGGCCCGCTGCTGCTCGGGGAGGCGGTCGATCGCCTCGCGCACGCGCTGCCGCAGTTCGTCCCGCTCGAGGGCCGCCAGCGGCTCGACCGACTCCGGGTCGTCGATCCGCGCCCCCCGCGGCTCGCCGTCCTCCGTCGACCGGTCCAGCGAGAGCGTGCGCCGTCGCCGCTGGTAGTCCGCCGCGTTCGCGCAGAGGTTGAAGACGATCCGGTAGAGCCACGTCTCGAACTTCGCCTTTCTCTCGTATCGCTCCCGCGCCCGGTAGACGCGGACGAAGACGTCCTGGGTCAGCTCCTCGGCGCGCGCCCGATCCCCGCAGTACCGATGGACCGTTCGCAGCACCGACCCGCGGTACCGGTCCACGAGCTCGCGGAACGCGGCGGCGTCACCGGCCTCGACCCTTCGCATCAGGTCGGCCCCGACGTCGTCGTCGACCGTCGTTCGTCTCGCGCCGTTCGGGTCTCGCACCGGCGACATTCAACCGGCGTCCCGGGTCCGGGTGACGGCCGATCGGGCGGTTTCGCACGGATCGCGGAAGGTCACAGGAAGCGCCAGCGCCCGAGCGGTCGGAAGATCAGGAACGGCCTCCCGACGAACCGGTCGAGCGGGACGGAGCCGAAGTGCCTGCTGTCGCGGCTGTTGACGCTGTTGTCCCCGAGCAGGAACGCCTCTCCGGCGGGGATCGGGAACGGCGCCCGGACCGCGTGGTCGCAGCCGTTCTCGGTGTAGAAGACGTCCCGGGTCACCGTCAGATCGCGCAGCCGGGCGCGACCGGAGGCGACCGCCAGCGACGGCTCGTTCCGGGAGGCGAGCCCCGAGACCTCGGTGTTCCGCTCGTACGGCACGTCGACCACGAGCGCCCCGTCGATCCGGACGCGCAGGCGGTCGTCGACGTTCCGGAACGAGACCGCCACCGGACGGCCGACCGGCAGCTCGATCGGCGCTCCGGCGTCGAGCGGCAATGGACGGGGGCCCGCGAGCCGCTCCAGCGCGAGCGCCGCCCCGCCGCCGAGCGTCAGCCGGAACGTGTCCCCCTTCTCCCGCAGCTCCGCCACGACCCGGGTCGACGCGTCCGCGAGCGTGACCGTGAACCGGAGCCCGGTGTCGTTCACCCGGCTCTCCCCCTTCACGCGCCGTCCCGCCTCGTCGATCCAGTCGTCGGTCACGAACTCCTGGTACCGGATCCGCCCGTCCCCTTCGGCCGCGCCGGCGACGTCGACCACGACCTCGCTCCCCTCGACCGAGGCGTTCGTCGGCAGGACCCACGCGCTCCGCTCCGGCGCCGACGGGTCGAGCGTCGCCACGTCGATCCGCATCGCCTCGAGGAGCGCGGCCGACCGCTCGACCGGTCGGTGCGGGAGCGGCCCGCCGGCCGGCCCCACGAACAGGTCGCCGTCCCGGACCAACACCTGCTCCCCGGCGTGCGCCACCAGCCGCTTCACGAACCGGTCTCCGACCAGGTCCGACGGGAGCTCCGCGAACGACGCCGCCTCCGGCCGCTCGAAGACGACCAGGTCGAACCGCTCCGGCTCGAACAGGTCGAAGTGGCGCTTGAAGACCATCACGTGGTCCGGCCCCGGCCGCCGGTCCCGCAGGAGCGGCTCCATCGACCCGCCCCGCACCTCGAACCCGTCGACGACGCCCCACTTCAGGACGAGCGTCAGGCAGAGCGCCAGGACGGCGAGACGCCAGAGGGCGACCAGGAGGCGTCCGCGAGAGGTGGAGGACATGGAACGAATGTAGCGAGAGAGAGGGGGAGGGAGACAGGGGGCGGGGGGCCGGAGGGTCAGGGGGCGGGGTTCCGCAGCGTCTCGGCGAGCAGGCCTTCCGCGACGCCGCGGCCGGTCGGGCGGACGTGGAGGACGTCGAAGCGGTCGAGCAGCGCCTCGAGGAGGGCCCACCCGGCCGGGATCAGGTCGGCGTGCGGGACGGTGATCCCGAGGCGTGCGGCCCGCGCCCCGCGGTCCTCCGTCCGGAACGCCGCGTACTCGGCGGCCAGCGCGGCCCGGTCGAGCGGCTCGGTCCGATCGCCGGTGAAGGTGAGGAGGCCCTCCCCTTCGCGTCGCGCCGCGAGCGCCACCGCCGCGCCGCCGGCCGCGAACCAGACCGCGGGCGGATCGGCCGGTGTCGCGAGCCCGGCCACGACCCGATCCGCCTCCCGCCGCAACCACGCCTCGGGGTCGTCGGGGCGGGCCGCCGCGCACGCCTCGCTCAGGTTGACGACGCCGGTCGGGATCGACGACGCGACCGATCCGACCGCGATCTCGGTCGACGTCCCGCCGATGTCGAGCATCGCGAGCGGCTCGACCGCGCCCGGCGCGCCGCGGACCCCGCGCCGCGCGAGCGCCGCCTCCCGCTCGCCGCTCACCACCCCGACCGGGACGCCGAGCCGATCCGACAGCCGGGCCACCGCGTCGTCCCGGTTCTCCGCGATCCGGAACGCGCCGGTCGCGACGGCGGCGGCGCGGCCGATCGCCTCCTCCCGGAGCACGCGGGCGAAGCGGTCGAGCGCCCGCCCCGTCCGCTCGATCGGGTCGGGACCGAGCCGCCCGGTCGCTCCGAGCCCCTCGGCGATTCGGGTCACCTCGACCCGCTTGGCGTCGACGGTCACAAACCCTTGGGAATCCACGCTCCCCGTCACGAGACGGACCATGTTCGAGCCGAGGTCGAGCGCCGCCGCCCGCTCCGGGGCCGCGTCCGATCCGGAACCGCGTCGCGATCGGTGCGGAGTCACGTAACCCTTCCTCCAATCGAACGTTAAGAGACCGGTAGCGTCCCCCGGTCCGGGGTCTTTCTTCTGGACCGCCCCTTCGCTCCGGGCGCCTACCTATAATCGGTGCGTGGCGGTCGATCGATCGAGGAACCCAGGGGCCGCGGGTCGGCCCGAGAGGCGAACATGGCACAGACCGAGCGCGCGGTCTTGAAGAAGCTGCTCGACCACTACGACCAGCTCGGATCGCTGCGCGAGCAGCTCACCGAGGAGCTCGAGGCGAAGGAGACGCGCAAGATCCAGCTCCAGAGCCGGAAGAAGATCGATGCGATCGGCCGCGACCTGAAGGAGCTCCCCGAGCGGTCCGCGCTCGGCGACCTCTTCCTGCGGTACAAGCTGAACAAGTACCAGGTCGTCTTCCTGCTGGCGCTCCTCCGTCGCCGCCTCGTCCACGACAACCCGTACCTGAAGGGGCGCGAGCTCCTCGGGCTGCTGTTCGACGGGTCGTACGACGTGCTCCGCGGCGCGGCGTTCCTCGAGCCGAACGCGATCCTCCAGTCCGCGGGCCTCCTCGTCCCCGACGTCCGGGACGAGGACGACGACGACGACCTGCTCGAGACCCCGTTCAAGATCTCCGACCGGGTCTTCCGCCTGGTCCGCAGCGCGTTCCTCGCCCGCCGCGGCGCGACGATCCCGGCCGGCCGCTCGAAGGCCCAGCCGTACCGCAGCAACCTGACGTACGTCCTCGACCTGCGCCGGCTGTCGCTCCTCTACCGGAAGCGCGCGGCGAAGATCTTCCGGTTCGACTACTGGGAGGACGTCGGGATCGGGACGTCCGAATCGGTGACCTCGCTGAACCAGCAGTTGCAGCGGTACCGCGACCGGATCGAGGCGTCGATCAAGAAGACGCCGAAGGCCGGGGACTTCCCGACGCGACAGCTCGCGGCCGAGTTCGGGCTCGGCGAGGAGGAGACCGTCGTCCTGGTGACGCTCCTGTTCAACGAGCTGTTGGAGGGGAGCGCGTTCCTCGACGCCGTCGACCTGGTGAAGCTCGTCTCCACGAGCGAGGAGGACCTCCTCCGGAAGCGGCGATTCCTCGGCAAGCGGTCCCCGCTCGTGAAGGCGAACCTCGTCGCCATCGAGGAGATGGTGAACGACAAGGACCTGACCGCCGAGGTCTACCTGCCGAACTGGGTCGTCGACCGGATGCTCGGCCCCGACGGGCGGCAGGCGATCGACGCCGACGTCCGGCTCGACTTCCACGACTACCTGAACAAGCTCGGGTCGTCGGACGACTTCTTCGAGGACCTCGACGCCTCCGAGTAGGAGAGCCGGCCCGGGGGGACGTGACGGGAGCGGGATGCCGTATGATGGGACGGTCCGTCTCGGGAGGTGATCACCAGACATGTCCGGAACCGCGCTCGACGAGCTGATCTACGACTGGAACGTCGCCGACGTCCACGCCGCCCCCCCGAAGCGGAAGATCGAGTTCGACGACGAGACCCTCCGCGACGGGCTGCAGAGCCCCGCCGTCACGAACCCGTCGATCGAGACGAAGATCGAGCTCCTCCACCTGATGGACGCGATCGGGATCGACACCGCCAACCTCGGGCTGCCGGGGGCGGGGCCGTTCCACATGAAGCACATCGAGGCGCTGGCGAAGGAGATCTCGACGGCGAAGCTCTCGATCGGCGCGAACGTCGCCTGCCGGACCGTCGTGTCGGACGTCGAGCCGGTCGTCGAGCTGGCGCAGAAGGCCGGGTTCCCGTTCGAGATCTGCACCTTCATCGGGTCGTCGCGCATCCGCTCGTTCACCGAGGACTGGTCGATCGACCGGATGCTGAAGGCGACCGAGGACTGCCTCTCCTACTGCCGCGACGAGGGCCTGCCGGTGATGTACGTCACCGAGGACACGACACGCGCCCACCCGGAGACGCTCGAGAAGCTGTACGGCATGGCGATCGACCTCGGCGCGAAGCGGCTCTGCTTCTGCGACACGGTCGGGCACTCGACGCCGGACGGGGTGCGGGCGCTGATCCACTGGGCGCGGAAGCTCGTCCGCCGGCGCGCGCCGGACGCCGGCGTGAAGATCGACTGGCACGGCCACATGGACCGCGGCCTCGGGATCATGAACTCGATCGCCGCGATCGAGGCGGGGGCGGACCGCGTCCACGGCTCGGCGCTCGGCATCGGCGAGCGGTCGGGGAACGCGCCGATGGACCTGACCCTCGTCAACCTGAAGCTGATGGGGTGGATCGACAACGACCTGTCGAAGCTCGGCGAGTACTGCCGGAAGACCGCCGAGGCGGTCGGCGTGACGATCCCGCACAACTACCCGGTCTTCGGGAAGGACGCGTTCGAGACCGCGACCGGCGTCCACGCGGCGGCGGTGGTGAAGGCGCTGCGGAAGGGAGACGTGCCGCTGGCGGACTCGGTCTACAGCGGGGTGCCCGCGCGCCTGTTCGGGCTGGAACAGAAGATTCGCGTCGGTCCGATGTCGGGGCGTTCGAACGTGGCGTTCTGGCTGGAGCAACACGGGCACGAGGCGAGCGAGGAGCTGGTCGAGAAGGTGCTCGAGGCGGGGAAGAACTCGCCGCGGCTGCTCGAGGACGAGGAGATCGAGGCGATCGTCTCGCGCTAGCCGCTGGGGCTGGGGCACTGCGCGTGGAGCGTTGGGCGCTGCGCGGGCTGAGGTCGCTGCGCGGGCTGGTGACACCGCTGCGCGGGGCGGGGGTTGCTGCGCGGGGAGCGATGGACCGCTTCGCGGGGGGCCGCTGCGCGCGGGGCGGTGAACGCGATTCGGTGGGGTCCTCGTGTTCGCCGACGGCGGGGGCCGAAGGAGGGACGAGCTCTCCGACCCGCTCACGTCCTCGCGCGGTGCGTCTCGCGTGGTTTCCGCCCGGCTTCGAGTCGCGCTGCGGGGTCGCTCTCGGAGCCTCGTCCCTCCTTCGGCCCCCGCCTCGCTCCGCTCCGGGCCGCCTCACCCGATTCTTGGGGATGGATGGGGGAATGCGGAACGGACCCATGGGATGACGCGGACGGCCGGCGCCGATGCCGGTTCTCCGCGTCAGCGCCCTCTCCTTCCTCTCGTTCCTATCGTTCCTCTCCTTCCTTCCCCAACGCCTCCCTCCACGCCTTCACCATCGCCTCCTGGTCCGCTCGGAAGCGGGGCCAGTCCTGCGTCGGCTCCGGGATTCCCGTGCGTCGCTTCAGTTCGGTCATCGCCTCCTTCCTCGGGTCGGGGGCCCAGGCGCCGATGTTCTCGAGGATCGTGTCGTACGCCTCGAGCTGGAAGAGGGCGCGGACGGCGGGGACGGAGTCGTAGAGGAGGACCATGGTCGCGAGGCGGTCGACGGCGCGCTCGCGGACGAGGTGGTCGACCGTGGCGGAGAAGAACTCGGGGGACGCCTGGTTCGGTTCGAGGAAGACGCGGCGCGGCTCCTGATCGGGGCCGAGCAGGACGGCGGCGACGACGTCGGGACGCCCCTCGCGGAGGGCCACCTGGAGGACGACGGCGGGGTCGAGCCGGCCGGAGTCGACCGCGGCGACGAGCGCTTGGTCGAGGCCGGCCTCGAGCGCGGGGAGGAGGAAGTTCGCCGGGAACGGAGACGCGGCGAACGCCTCGCGGAGCGCTTCGGTCTCGCCGAACGCGACGAGCGCGAGGCCGCCGACCTCGATCGCGCGCTGGTGCGAGGTGCGGACGAACTCGCGGGCGAGCTCGCGCCCCCCCAGGTCGACGAGGCGAACGGCGAGCGCGCGGACGGGGTGCGGCATCGTCCCGCCGCTGAGGGTGACCCGGCGCACGCCGTCGAGCCGGCTGGTGCGGAACGCGGCCTCGAACTCGTCGCGGCGGGCGCGGACCGCCCCGGCGAGCGCCTCCACCGCGGCGCGATCTCCCGGTACCCGATCGATGACCGACCGCAGGTCCTCTGGGAGCGGGAGCCCCCAGAGCAGCTCGCGGGCCTTGACGCTCACGAAGTTCGGCAGCGGATCCCCCCGGTCGAGCCCGTCGAGCACGACCTGCACGTCCGCCTCGGCCAGGGACTCGAGCGCTCTCGAGGCGACCTTCTCGTCCGTCGGGAGCTTCGGATAGAGCGCGGCCACCGCGGCGGGGAGCGGGACCCTCAAGGCCCGCTCCGCGAACGCGATGAGCCGGTCCGGATCAGCACGCTCTCCCGCGGCGATCAGCGCGTCGGCGTCCCTGCACTTCCCGAGCGCTTCGCGCGCCACGGTCGGGTCCGGATCGAGCAGGAGGGCGGCGCGGGTCGCCGGGCCGAACGCCTCGAGCGGCGCGTTGTTCACCGCGAAGAGTCGGATCGCGGCGGCTCCGTCGGCGGCGAGGAGATCGAGGACGCCGCGGAAGACCCGGTCCTCGTGGCCCATCAGGACGAGACCGGCGACGCCGCGGCGGACCTCCTCGTCGGACGAGGAGAGCGCGACCTCCGCCAGCCGCCGGCCGAGATCTGCGTCGGGGTGGGCGCCGAGCGACGTCAGCAGCGGTGTGTAGACGACGTGGATCTCCGCGCCGTTTCGGAGCCGCTGCGCCCACGGCCGAATCGGCGCCCGGCCGTTCTGACGGAGATCCTCGTCTCTCCACCACCGAGGCCGGAACAGCGCGCGGATCAGCTCGGGGTCGCCGCGCTCGAGGCCGACCTCGATCACTTCGGCCGGCGACCTCCAGCCCGACCGAAGAAGCTCGCCATAGACGCACTCGCGGAGCGAGCCGGCGGGCACGAGCGCGATCGCCGCGCGCCAGTGCGGCTGCACCTCCCGACCGACCCACGTCATCAACCACCCGACGTCGAGCGGCCGCGGGCGGGCGACGAACCGCTCGAACCCTTCGCGCCGCCGGTCGGGGTCGTCCGACTCGATCAGCAGGGTCTCGGCGTAGCCGCGGATGTCCGGCTCGGGGTCGGCGAGGAGGAGGTCGAGGAGCGCGCGCGACGCCCCCTCCTTCCGCGCGTGATGGAACGCCTGGACCGCGACGCCGTCCCGCTGCTCCGCCGGCCAGGTCGGGAAGAGCGACCGCAACCGCTCGCCGACGGCGTTCTCCGCGCCGAGCGCGTCGGCGGGAAGGCGGTCCGCGAGGTTCAGGTCGGCTTCTCGCATGCGTCCGACCGCCAGCTCGAGGACGTCCGCGGCGATCTCCCCGCCGTCGTCGACCGTGGTCCGAAGAACCTCGTGGCCCCGGAGTGCTTCGTTTCTCCGATAGACCCCGAGGATCTCCTCGATCTGTCCGGCTTCCGCGAGCCGCTGGAGGACGGTGCTCGCGACGCCCGCGCGGTTCTCCTCGGCCAGCTCGATCAACGGCCTCGGGACCGGTTCGCCGCGCGCGACCTCTCCGAGCGTGACGATCGCCGCCTGCGAGATCCCCGGGAGATCGCCGGCGCGCACGGCCATCGACACGAGCTGCGGCGCCAGCTCCGGATCTCGCACCCGCTGCAGCACACCGTACAGCGTGCCTCCCTTCCGCCGGTAGCGGTCGAGGACCTCGTCGACCGAGAGTCGACTCAGGACGAGGTTCGCTTTCTGGATCGTGATCCCTTCACCGCCCAGCATCTCGTCGAGGAACGCCCACGCCTCGGCCACGGCCGCGTCCGCCGTGCCCGTGCCCGTGGCCGTGCCCTCTTCGAGCGCCGCCGCCGCTTCCGCCGCCGCCGGCGTCCCCGCGAACCGCTCCACCACCTCCTCCATCAACCCCCGCTCCGCTTCCCGCTCCCCCCGCGCCCCCGCGATCCGCGCCATCCGGAGCTTCGCCTTCGCCACCAGCGCCGCCTCCGCCGGCCCGCCCCGCTCGACGCACTCCCGATACGCCCGGAGCGCCGCCTCGAGGTCCCCCTCCGCGGTCTCCTGGAACCACCCCTCGAGGAACGCGTCGCGGGCGGACTCCGCCGCTGGCGGAACGGCGAGCGAGAGGAGAAGAACGAGCGAGGGGAGCATGGTGACCTCCGGGGTTTGGGGTTCGGTCCGGGTCTGGGTTCGACGTCCGAAGGAGACGGTAGGCCGGACCGGACGAGGACTTGTCATCGAGGTGTCATGCGTTGCGCTCGTCGTGTCGGGCGGGTGACACCGCTGCGCGGGGCAGGGGGCACTGCGCGTGGAGCGGTGGGCCGCTGCGCGGGGGTCCGCTGCGCGCGGGGCGGTGAACGCGTACGGGAGGGGGTGGGGCGTTCGCTGTCGGCCCGGCCCCTCGGGGGGAGGAGCTCCTTCGTTCGCTCGGACAT
>JAUIEL010000836.1 GCA_030428825.1 bacterium | reverse complement strand
GTGCCACGACTCGAAGTTCTGGGCGAGACCGAGGTTCCCCCCGCCGAGGCTCTGATCGTCCGGGTCCTTCGAGTCGCCCGTCGGATCGCCGAGGTCCCACGCCAGGCGGTCCATCCGCGCGTCGACGTGACAGGTCGCGCACGAGACGTGGCCGAACCCCGACGAGAGGTGCGTGTCGTACAGCATCCGGCGCCCCGTCTTGATCGCGGGCGGCGTCGGGTCGTGCATCGGGATCGACGTCACGCCGAGGCCGGGGAGGTCGATCACGTTCACCGTCCCCGCGAACTTGCATGCGACGTACAGCCGGTTCCGGGCGACGTCGAGGACGATGCCGGTCGGCCCGTCGTCCACCGGGATCGGCTGACCGACGCGCTGGCCGCCGGCGTCGACGGCCACGACGTTGTTCGACCCCATGCCGGTGACGAACCCGAGGGCGCCGTCCGCGGTCCAGACCATCCCCCGCGGGTCGCCGATCGAGAACTCCTTGTCCGACGGTTGGGTGAAGAACGGCCCGGAGTAGACGATGTGCGGGTTCAGGTCGACCCGCCCGAGCGTCGCGGGGACCGTCGGGTCGGCGTAGGCCCCGACCACCTGACCGAACCTCCCGTTCAGGTTCGGCTCGTACCGGACCTCGTTGTCGCCGTCGGTCCCGACGATCGAGACCAGCCCGCTCGCGGGGTTCACGGCGATCGCCATGCAGATGTTCATGATCCCGGTCGCGTACGTCGTCGTCGCGGCTCCCGGGTTGTCCGCGTCGAGGATCGCGAGGTCGCGGTCCGGCATGTCCCAGCCGACGACCCGGCCGGACTCCGCGGCGTCCGCGCCGCTCACGACCGGGGTCCAGTCGTGGGCGTTGTCGTCCATCCACTGCCCGGCCGCGTTCTTCCGCACGATCAGCCCGACCGGCGGCGGCGGCGGGAGCGACGGGTCGATCGGCGGCGAGAAGCCGGTCCCGGCGTTCGGCGGCGGGTTCGGGCCGGGGTTCCCGCCGGTCGCGTACGGGCTCTTCTTGCTCGACACGACGTTCGGCGGGCTCGGGCTCCCCATCAGGCTCCCGCCGCCGAGGATCGTCGACGCGTTCCCCGACTCGAAGATCGCGACGTACACCCGCGCGCCGTCGTCCGACCGCGCGAGCATGCGCGGCTCCTCCCCGTCGATCGGGACGACGATCGGCGGCGCGGTCGGCGCCAGCGGGTCGAGGACGAGGACCAGGTTCGGCTGCGAGCAGGTGACGAACGCGCGCTCCGTCGTCGTCCCGGCGAAGACCACGTCCGCCGGCTCGTCGGCGGTCGGGATGGTGAGGGTCACCTTCCGCGCCCCGAGGTCGACGACGCTGATCGAGTCGCTGATCTGATTCACCACCCAAGCCTCGTCGTTCGTCCGGGCCCGGACCGAGACCGGGTCGAGCCCGACCGGGACGCTGCCGACGGCGACGGGCGTCCCGCTCGTGAGGTCGAAGATCTCGAGGTGGTTGTCGGGCGTGTTGCAGACGAGCAGCGTGTCTCCGTCCGGGGTCAGGGCGATCGGGGAGACGTGCGCCGTCTCCCAGTTCACGAACGACTCCTTCGCGGACGCGACGGCGGACGACAGGGCGAGCGCCAGGACGAGCGCGGGTGCGCGGACCATGCAAACCTCCTCCGGTTCGGGTTCGGGGACGCCGGTGGGCGTCGGCGCCGAGGGAGGCGGTTTCAGGATTCCCGTGGAGTTCCCGCCGCGGCCCGCGGGCCCGCCTCAGCGCGGCAGGCGCGCGAGCCGCTTCACGAGGCCGACTCCGAGCGACGAGGCCCGGCCGATCCGGTCGAGGAGGTCGTCGACCAGCATGTCGTCGAGCCCCCGCGCGACCGGGTATCCGGGCCCGTCGGCCGCGAGCTCGCGGAGGAGACGGAGGAGGCCGATCCGCTTCCAGTCCTCCATCCGGGCGGTCACGCCCGCCCCCGCGGGGCGCGCCTCCTGGAGCGCCACCTCGTCGTCGTCGAGCGTCGTCCGCGCGTCGCCGGCCGCGAACTCTCGGACGCGGTCGCCCTCGAGCCGCGTCTCGAGCCGGACCGCGCCGTCCGCCGGGGCGTCGGAGAGGCGTCCCCCCTCGCCGACGACGGAGAACGACCCGGTCGCGTAGTCGCGTGGCTCGAGGACCGTCCCGCGCCCGCCGCCGGCGAAGACGAACTCGCGCCGTCCCCCGTCGACCGGACCGATCCGGCGGGCGCGACGGATCCGGTCGTCGCCGAGGAGCGTCTTCAGCATCGCGAGGCCGTGGTACTTCCAGGCGGAGTGCGCGAACTCGACCTCGCGGACCGGCCCCAGCCACGACGCCGACGCCGCGCGCACGACGTCGTACCACGGGAGGCGCGCGCAGTCCTCGGCGACCGTGACCTTCCGCCAGCCCTTCAGCCGGCCGGCGGCGCGGAACTGCTTCGCCACGAGGACCGGCGTCTCGATCAGGAGTTCGACGCCGCTCCGGTCGAACCGCCCGAGCGTCGCCAGCACGTCCGGGACCGCGGGCTT
>JAUIEL010000077.1 GCA_030428825.1 bacterium | reverse complement strand
GGTCGATCACGGTGACGAGCCCCCCGTCCTCCTCGCCGACGTGCAGGCGGACCGGGACGTCCCCGTCGTCCATGTCGAGCCAGCCGGCCCACGCGCCGACGACCGAGCCGTCGGCCGAGGCCGCGAGGAGGAGGAAGGAGGCGAACGACAGCCGGCGGACGAGGACGAGGGGCGCGACGAATCGGTTCATGCCCCGAAGCTACGGGGCGCCCGTCCGCCTCGCGTGGCGGATCTTGCTCGGCCCGGCGCCGCCGCCCGTCACGACGAGCGGCCGGTCAGCCGCCGCCGAACCGCCGACGGCGAGGCCCCGAGCGTCCTCCGGAACGCGCGGTGGAGCTGCGTCCGATCCGAGAACCCCGCCGCCTCGGCGACGTCGTACAGCGTCCGCCCCGCCGCGAACAGCTCCCGCAGGGCGGCTCGCACGCGGAGCGACCGCCGGAACGCGTGGAGCGGCACCCCGAACTCCTCCTTGAAGACCCGGCAGAGGTGGAACACCGAGACGCCGAGCGGCGCCGCCAGGTCGCCGAGCCCGAGCCGCTCGGGGAACCGCGTCGCCAGCTCCACCCGCGCCGCGTGCGCCAGCTCTCGATGCGCACGCGACCGTCCGATCGCCCTTGCCGACTCCCCCTCGGCCCGCCGCACCACCCCCGCCGCCAGCGCGAGCGCCCGCTCCTCGACCTCGAGCTCTTCACCTCCCCGCCGCGCGAGCTCCACCAGCGCGCAGTGCTCGGCGTACGTCCGCTCGTCGACCGGGACCGCCGCCCGCGCGAACGTCCCCCGCTCGACGACGCGCGGCGCCAGCTCCGCCACCGTCGCCTCGTCCAGGACCAGCCCCGTGTTCCGGTCCCCGCACCCCGCCGGATGCGACACCCGATGGCTCTCCCCGAGCGCGAACAGGTGCGCGCTCCCGGCGTCGACCGACCAGACCTCCCGCCCCCGATGCCGCAGCCAGACGCCCGACCGCGGGAAGACGACCTCGAAGAACTCCAACGGCCGCGTCTCCTCGGAGACCGCCGGATCGGATCGCCCACAGACGTTGTCGTGCACCGCCACCGCCTCGCCGAGGAAGAGCGCCCCGCGCCGGACCGGAGGGGAGGAGGGAGGGGGAGAGGGCATGGGAGAGGGCCGGGGTTGGGGGCAGGGGGGCGCTGACGCGGAGACCGGTACGGTCGAGTCGCGCGCATGTGAGCGCCGCTCCAGGACTCCGTGGACTCCGCGCCAGCGCCATCCCATGGGTCCTCACCGGACTCCCCCTTCCCCACCCCGGAATCGGGTGAGGAAGTCCGAAGCGGGCGAGGCGGCGGCCGGAGGAGGGACGAGGCTCCGAGAGCGACCCCGCAGCGCGACTCGAAACCGCGCGGAGACCAGGCCGAACGCAACGCGCGAGGACGTGAGCGGGTCGGAGAGCTCGTCCCTCCTCCGGCCGCTGCCGTGGCAAACGCGCAGACGTTCCCGAATCGCGTTCCTCGCCCCGCGCGCAGCGGCCAGATGCCGCTGCCGTGGCAAACGCGCAGACGTTCCCGAATCGCGTTCCTCGCCCCGCGCGCAGCGGCCCGATGCCGCCGCCGTGGCGAACGCGAAGACGTCCCCGAACGCGTTCCGAACCCCCTACCGTCCTGGCTTCCTCATCGGCGGCAGGTCGACCTCGAAGTCCTGGAAGAGGTCGATCGCTCCCGGTCGCGGATCGGGGAGCTTGCCGAACGGGAACCGGCGGTCGATGTACTCGACGACGACGCCGAAGCGGCTCGCCTCGCCGGCCGGGAGGTCGAGCACGAAGGTGCCGTCGGCGGCGGCGCGGCCGACGAGCGAGTCCTCGCTCTCGTCGGACGTGAGCAGCCGCACGCGGGCCCCGGCGACCGGCGTGCCGTCGACCTTGCGGCGGACGACGCCGCGGAGGCGGACCACCGGCTCGACCTGCAGGCGGATCTCGTGGCGCGCGATCCCGGCCGGGATGTCGATCGTGGTCGTCAACGGGAAGTGGTCGTCCGCCTCGACGACGACCTCGCACGTCCCCGGCGGCGCGTACTCGAGCTCGATCTCGAACCGGCCGTCCGACTCGATCAGCTCGGAGTCGGCGTAGTCCCCGGCGTCTCCGTCGGGCGCGCCGACCGCGTAGATCGTGATGTCGCCGCCGCGCACCGGCGCACCGGTCTTCGCGTCGACCACGTACCCGGTCAGCACGGTCCCCGGCGGGAGCGCGATCGTCCCGAGATCGATGACGCCGTTCCGGTCGGGCGGCGGCACGTTCGCGATCCGGACCGCGCCGTGCTCCTCCGCCGAGACGAGGACGAAGATCTGCTCGAACGGGATCGAGTCGAGCTCCATCTCGAAGCTGCCGTCCTCGTCCGACAGCTCCTCCTCGCCGTCGTCGAGGAACTCCGGGTCCGGCGAGGCGGCCGCGATCTCCGCGTCCTCGATCGGCTCGCGGGTCGCGGCGGAGACGACGACGCCCCGCAGGGTCAACGTCTCCCAGAGGCGGAAGTCGACCCGCAGCACGTCGCTCCCCTCCGGGAGCGTCAGGTTCCGCTTCACCATCGGCGCGTGGTCGACCGACTCGACCCAGACGTCGATCCCCTCGCGCGGGAGGTCCTCGATGTCCTCGATGACGTAGAACCCCGCCTCGTTCGTCTCGGCGTCGTCCCACTCGTCCTCGAACAGCGGCGAGAGCGAGCGGACCTCGACGTCGACCCCCTCGATCGGCGTACCGTCGAGCGCGGAGACGACCTGCCCCTCGATCCGGTACCACGGCCTCAGCGCGAAGTCGACGCTCATCTCGCGGACCGACCTCGAGACCGCCATCTCCTCGCCGGCGGAGATCGCGTACTCGTCGGCCCAACAGCGGAATCGGACCTTCGACGGGATCCCCTCGTCGACGACCAGGCGGTACGTCCCGTCCGCGCCGCTGTCGGTCGAGTCGATCTCCTCGCCGTCGGGGTAGACCATCACGACCTCCGCCTCGGCGATCGGCTCGCCGGTCCGGAGGTCGGTCACCTTTCCGGTGATCACGAGCGACCCGGTCGGGTCGAAGTCGACCTTCGCCGTCTCGGCGGTCTCGCGGGTCGGCCGCGCCTCGCCGCCGGGGCCGCGGGGCTCGACCCGGTCGGGGACCGTCGTCGGCGGGCGCCGCACCGGGGTCTCCGACGTCGTCGTCTGCTCGGTGTCCGGAACGCCGTCGACCTGTTCGGGGGTCCGGTCGTCGAACAGCGTCACGAACGCCACGCCGACCACGACGGCGACGAGGATCAGGAAGAAGACGAAGACCTTCGCGTTCATGATGGCGCCCCTGCGCTTCGGGTGCGGTGCCGCACGGTGGGACCGTCAAAGGTAGCGATCCCCTCCCTCCGAGGAACGCGGATCAACCGATTCGTTCCCGGAACTCCTCCTCGGTCAGCACCTCGATCCCCAGCTCCTGCGCCTTCTTCAGCTTCGAGCCCGGCTTCTCGCCGACGACCAGGACGTCGAGGTTCTTCGAGACCGACTTCAGGATCTTCCCCCCCGCCGCCTTCACCTTCGCCTCCGCCTCGGACCGCGTCATCTCCTCCAGCGTCCCGGTGAACAGGACGGACCTCCCCGCGAACGCGCCGTCCGCGTCGACGGCGGGCCGGGCGGCGCGCACCGGCCTCACGCCGAGCCGGGCGAGCTTCGCCAGGAGGTCCCGGTGCCCCTCGTCCTGGAACCAGGCGTGGACCGAGCGGGCGACCTCGGGCCCGATCCCCTTCACGTCCTCCATCTCCTCCTCGCTCGCCGCCACGAGGTCGTCGAGCGAGTCGAAGTGGTCGGCCAGGAGCTCCCCGACCGTCTCCCCGACGTGCGGGATCCCGAGGCCGAACAGCACGCGGGCCAGCGGGCGGGTCCGGGCGACCTCGAGCGCGGCGAGGAGGTTGTCGACCGACTTCTCGCCCATCCGATCCAGGGAGAGGAGCTCGTCGCGCGAGAGCCGGAACACGTCGGCGACGTCGTCGACCATCTCCCGGTCGACGAGCTGCTCGACCAGCTTCTTGCCGAACCCGTCGACGTCGAGCGCGCCGCGCGACACGAGGTGCTCGATCCGACCGGCGAGCCGGGCGCGGCAGTCGCGGTTCGGACACCGGACGGCGACCTCCCCCTCGCCCCGCTCGACGGCCGCGCCGCAGATCGGGCAGGCGTCGGGGAAGCGGTACGGCCGCGTCCCCCTCGGCCGCTTCTCCTTCACGACCGCGACGACCTTCGGGATCACGTCGCCGGCCCGCTCGACGAAGACCGTGTCGCCGACCCGCACGTCGAGCCGTTCGATCTGGTCGGCGTTGTGGAGGGTGGCGCGCGAGACCGTCACGCCGCCGACCTCGACGGGCGCCAGGTGCGCGACCGGCGTCAGCGTGCCGAGCCGGCCGACCTGCACCTTGATCTCCTCGACCGTCGTCGTCGCCTGCCGCGCCGGGAACTTCACCGCGACCGCCCAGCGCGGGCTGCGCGACCGCGTGCCGAGGCGCTCGCGCAGCGGGAAGTCGTCGACCTTCACCACCAGCCCGTCGATCTCGTACGGAAGCTCGTCGCGCGTGACGACGAGGTCGCGGTAGCGCGCCGCCATCGCGTCGAGGTCGCCGAACACCGTGAGCTCGAGGTTCGTGTGCAGGCCGAGCTCGCCGAGGAGCCCGAGCAGCTCGCGCTGCGATCGCGGCGCGATCCCCTCGGCCCGACCGATGCCGTAGCAGAAGACGTCGAGCGGCCGCTCGCGCGAGAGCGACGGGTCGAGCTGCTTCAGCGTCCCGGACGTCAGGTTGCGCGGGTTCGCGTACGGCTCCTCCCCCCGCTCGACGAGGCGCCGGTTCAGCCGCTCGAACGCCGCCTTGCTCATGATCGCCTCGCCGCGCACCTCCAGCCGCTTCGGCGGGCTCTTGCCGCGCAGCTCGAGCGGCACCGACCGGATCGTCCGGACGTTGTGCGTGATCTCCTCGCCGACCCGTCCGTCCCCCCGGGTCGACGCCTCGACCAACCGACCGTCCTCGTAGACCAGCTCGACCGAGACCCCGTCGAGCTTCGGCTCGCCGACGAACTCGGTCTCGAGCGCCTCGACCTTGAGGTGGTTCCGGAGCGACTCCTCCCACTCGCGCAGCTCCTCCTCGTCGAACGCGTTCCCGAGCGAGAGCATCGGCACCGCGTGCTCGATCTTCGCGATCGTGTCGACCGGCGCCCCGACGCGCTGGGTCGGGGACTCGGGCGTGACGAGCGCGGGGTGCGCCTCCTCGAGCCGCTCCAGCTCGCGGAGCATCCGGTCGTACTCGACGTCGGAGACGGTCGGGCGCGACAGGACGTAGTACCGATAGTTGTGGTCGACCAGCTCGGCGCGGAGCCGCTCGGCACGCTCACGGATCTCGTCGGGGACGGCGGACATGGCGCCGTTGTAGAGGAGCGGACCCGCCGCGACCAGAGGACGAGCCGCCTCCGGCCACCCGCCCCCCGCCTCCCCCTCACGCGATCAGCATCGCGTCCCCGTACGAGAAGAACCGGTACCCCTCCCGGACCGCCTCCTCGTACGCGGCGAGGATCCGCCGCCGTCCCGCGAGCGCGGCGACCAGCATCAGGAGCGTGCTCTCGGGGAGGTGGAAGTTCGTGAGGAGGGCGTCGATCGCCCGGAACGCGTACGGCGGCCGGATGAAGACGTCGGTCTCGCCGGGACCGACCCGGGGCGCGTCCCTCTCCCACGCCGCCTCGAGCGTCCGGACGACCGTCGTCCCGACCGCGACGATCCGACCGCCCGCGGCGCGGGTCCGGCGGATCGCCTCCGCGGTCGGCGCCGGGACGTCGTACCGCTCGGCGTGCATGCGGTGCGCGGCGAGGTCGTCGACGCGGACCGGGCGGAACGTCCCCGGCCCGACGTGCAGCGTCACCGTCGCGGTCTCGACGCCGCGCGCCGCGAGCTCGGCGAGGAGCGGCTCGGTGAAGTGCAGACCGGCCGTCGGCGCCGCGACCGCCCCCTCCCGCGCGGCGAAGACGGTCTGGTACCGCTCGCGGTCGAGCGCGTCGCGCGCGTCGCGCTCCTTCTCGCGTCGGATGTACGGGGGGAGCGGCATCCGGCCGTGCGCGAGGAGGACGGCGCCGACGTCCGGCCCCGCGGCCCGGAGCGTCCAGACCCCTTCCCCCTCCGCCCGTTCGAGCTCGAGCTCGACCCCCTCCGGCCCGGTCAGGACGTCGCCGGCGCGGAGCTTCCCCCGGCCGACGAGCATCGCCCGGAACCGCTCGCCCGCGGGCGCCTCGAGCAGCAGCGCGGGGACGCCCCCACCCGACGCCCGGCGCAGGAGGACCCGCGCCGGGAGGACCCGCGTGTCGTTCAGCACCAGCAGGTCGCCCGATTCGAGCTCGGCCGGGAGGTCGGCGATCGACCGGTGCCGCGGCGCGCCCGCCTCCCGCGGCAGGACGAGGAGCCTCGCCTCGTCGCGGCGGTCGGCCGGCGTCTGGGCGATCGCCCCCGGCGGCAGCTCGAACCGGTACGCCGCCCTCGTCGTCTCTCGCTCGGTCACCTTCTCGGCTCCGCGTTGACTCGATCCGGGACGCCGGTACAAAAGGAGGCTCGAACTCCACCCCTTCGGCTCGCCGCACCGGGATCGATCGGACTCCTTCGACCATGGCCCCCTGGGAGCAGATCGTCCTGACCGCGTACTACGCGGTGCTCGTCATCCTCGCGATCTACGGGCTCCACCGCTACGCGCTGGTCTGGCTCTATTACCGCACGAAGGACCGCGCGCCTCGCCCCGCCGGGAGGTTCGCCGAGCCGCCGAAGGTCTGCGTCCAGCTCCCGGTCTTCAACGAGGCGACGGTCGTCGAGCGGCTGATCGACGCGGTCTGCGCCTTCGACTGGCCGCGGGACCGCCTCGAGGTGCAGGTGCTCGACGACTCGACCGACGAGACGGTCGACATCTCGCGGGCGTGCGTCGACCGCTGGCGCGCGCGCGGGGTCGACGTCGTCCACCTCCACCGCGAGGACCGGACGGGCTTCAAGGCGGGCGCGCTCGCGGCGGGCATGGAGCGGACCGACGCCGACCTCCTGGCGATCTTCGACGCCGACTTCGTCCCGCCGCCCGACCTCCTCCGCCGGACGGTCGATCACTTCACCGACGACGGCGTCGGCATGGTCCAGGTCCGGTGGGGCCACCTGAACCGGCGCTTCTCGACCCTCACCTACCTGCAGTCGGTCTTCCTCGACGGGCACTTCGTCATCGAGCACACCGCGCGGAACCGTTCGGGGCGGTTCTTCAACTTCAACGGCACGGCCGGCCTCTGGCGGCGGGAGTGCATCGAGGAGGCGGGCGGCTGGCAGCACGACACGCTGACCGAGGACCTCGACCTCTCCTACCGCGCGCAGCTCCGCGGCTGGCGCTTCGTCTTCCTCCCCGAGGTCGTCTCTCCGGCCGAGCTCCCGGTCGAGATGAACTCGTTCAAGTCGCAGCAGCATCGGTGGGCGAAGGGGTCGATCCAGACCTGCCGCAAGCTCCTGCCGACGATCTGGCGCGCCGACGTCCCGTTGAAGGCGAAGGTCGAGGCGACGTTCCACCTGACGAACAACCTCGCCTACCCGCTGATGATCGCGCTGGCGCTCCTGATGCTCCCGGCCGTGCTGGTCCGCGCCCGGACGCTCGGCACGGTCTCGGGGCTCGTGTTCGACCTCTCGATCTTCGTCGCCGCCACCAGCAGCGTCCTCGCCTTCTACGCGGCCGCGCAACGGGAGGTGTACCGCGACTGGAAGCGGACGATCCTCTACTTCCCCGCCCTCGTCGCGCTCGGCATCGGGATCTCCGTCAACAACGCGAAGGCGGTCGTCGAGGCGCTCCTCGGGCACGAGTCGCCGTTCGTCCGGACGCCGAAGTACGCCGTCGGCGAACGCCGCGAGGCGGGGGGCGGCCTGTTCCGGTACGTCGGCCGCCGCCAGAAGGTCGGGGCGATCGAGTTCGGCCTCGCCGCGTACTTCCTGGTCCTGACCGGCCTCGCCGCGTCGAACGGACTCTGGACCACGGCGTTCTTCCTCTCCCTCTTCCTCGCCGGCTACCTCTGGGTCGCGGTCGCGTCGCTCAGCCGTCCGTCGCCGCGGCTCGCGGCCGCGACCTGACCGCGGCCCCGAGGAGGAGCAGCAGGACCGGCGCGTACTCGGCGACGCGCATCGCGCGCTCCTCCCGCCAGACGCCGAACGCGTCGTACGTCGGGAGGACGTGGTACGAGAGGAACACCGTCCCGGTCCAGACGACGAGCGGCAGGAGCGGCGCGAGCGGCCGGAACGCCAGGAGCGGCACGAACCAGGTCAGGTACCACGGGTGGACCGTCGGCGCGAGCAGGAGGAACGCGCCGAGCGCCCACGCCGCGCGCGGCTCGGGCGCGCCGCGCCGCCGCCAGAGGAGGAGCACCACGACCAGGAGGATCGCCGGGAGGACGACGCGAGCGGCGACGTTCGGGTCGACGGCGTACGCGAACCGCTTCCACGTCTCGGGCGCGCCGACGGACTCCAGCGCCCTCGCCCCCGACGACTTCGCCGCCTCCATCAGCTCGACCGACGCGGGGTGGAGGAGCGAGTTGTGGGACCAGTCCCGCGCGTACCGCCCGAGCCCCTCGAACGCGCCCCCGCCGACGACGACCGGCAACGCGCCCGCGCCGACGACCGCCGCGAACGCGAGCGCCTGCCGCCCCCACGCCCGCCGCGCGAGGAGGAACGGCAGCACCACCGGCGCGAACGGCTTCGCCAGCGTCGCCAGTCCGAGCGTCGCCGCCGCCGCGGCCGGTCGCCCGCGGGCGCGCGCGAGGAAGGCGAGGACCACGAACAGGACGGCGAGCACGTCGAAGTGCGCCGACCCCGCGAACTCGAGCAGGACGAGCGGCGAGAGCCCCCACGCCAGCGCGAGGCGCGGGTCCTCGCCGGCGGCGCGCAGGAGCCGGACGAGCGCGAACAGGACGAGGAGGTCGACGCCGACGAGCGCGACGCGCAGCCCGAGGACGCCGAACCCGAGCGACGCCGCCCCCGCGAAGAACGCCTGCGCGAGCGGCGGGTACGCGGCCGGGACCTCCTTGTGCGTCACCCGCGGCCAGACGACCTCGTCCCGGAGCGGCGCCAGGCTCGGGTCGTCCGGCGCGTGCGCGTACGGACTCCGCCCGGAGGCGAGCACCCTCCCCTCCCAGACGTAGCGATACACGTCGTCCGACAGCCCCTCGTCGGGGAGGAGGAGCGCGGCCCGCAGGAGGAGGCCGAGACCGACGGTGACCGGCAGGGGCGGCGCGCTCCCCCGCGCCCCGGCGAGGAGGAGCAGACCCCACGCGAGGGTGGCGAGCGGGCCGAGCACGAGGACCCGGTCGGCGCCGTCGCGGAGCGAGTCGAGCCCGGCGAGCGGGAGGATCGCGCCGGCGAGGCCCGCCAGCAGGAGGAGCGACGTCCGGGTCAGGACGACTCCGCCGGCGCCTCGCCGCCGTCCTCGTCCTCGCGCCGCGCGATGAACGCCGGGTCGCGCCCCTCGAGGAACGACGACACGCCCTCGCGGCACTCCTCGGCGCCGCGCATCCGGGCGTTCACCTCGACGGCGGCCTTCAGCGCCCGATCGATCTCGAGGCCCGGCAGCGTCTCGAGCAGCTCCTTCGTCATCTGGATCGACAGCGGCGCGTTCCGGGCGATCGTCCGGGCGATCGCCTTCCCCTGCTCGAGGAGGTCGTCCGACGGCACGACCGACGACACCAGCCCGATCTCGTGCGCCTCGTCGGCGGAGAGCGAGCGCCCGGTCAGGAGGAGGTCGCGCAGCCGCTTCTCCCCGACCATGCCGCGCATGTAGACCGCCACCACCGCGGGGACGAACCCGAACTTCACCTCGGGGAAGCCGAAACGCGCCTGCCCGGTCGCCAGGGTGAAGTCGCAGAGGACGGCGAGGCCGCACCCGCTGGCGAGGGCGGGCCCGTTCACCGCCGCGATCGAGACCTTCTCGAACGTCGAGAGCCGCCGGAAGAGGCGCGCGAGCTGGTCGGCGTTCGCGAGCTGCTCCTCGTACGACTGCTCGGCGAGCGCGGCCGCGTCGTGCAGGTCGAGACCGGAGCAGAACGCCGGGCCGGCCCCGGTCAGGATCACCGCCCGCACCGAGTCGTCGTCGAGCGCCCGGTCGAGCGCGGCGTGGATCCCGTCGATCAGGTCGACGTTGATCGCGTTCCGGCGCGACGGCCGGTTCAGGGTGACGATCGCGGCCGGCGCGTCGACCTGGTAGAGGATCGGGGCCTCCTCCTCCTCGGGCTCCGGCTCCGGAACCGGCTCCGGCCGCGGGGGCGGCTCGGGCGAGGGTTCGGGCGTCGCTGCGTCGTCGCTCATCACGGATCCGGCCCCATTTGCGGACGGCCGCCCCGTCGGGACGGCCGCCACCGAGAACGTCGGCCGACAGCTTACCCGCCGGCGGACGGGGGAGTGAAGGCGCGGGACGGCGCCGGGGGGCCGGACGCCCGGGGGCGCCGCGCGCGGGGATCGGGGACGGGCCGTTCAGCCGAGCGCGCGCCAGAGGGAGCTCCCTCCGAGCGCGAACGTGACGGCGACGACGACGAGGAGCGCGCCGTTCGCGAGCCGGCCGTTCACGCCGTCCTCGCCCAACAGCCGGCGGTCGTTCATCAGCGCCACCAGGAAGACGGCGACCAGCGGGAGGAGGACGCCGTTCATCGCCTGGGCGAAGACGATCGCCGGCGCCGGGGTCGCGCCCAGCAGCCCGCAGACCGCGCCCGTCACGACGACCGCGATCCAGGTCGGGCGGTACGCGGACTCCTTGCCGGTCAGGCCGCGCGCGGTGATCGCGGCGGCCATCGGCGCGGTCAACGCCGACGAGAGCCCCGCCGCGAACAGCCCGAGCGCGAACAGCCGCCCCGCGCCCTCGCCGAGGCGGCCCTCGATCGCGCCGGCCACGGCGGCGTACGACCACTCCCCGACGACGGCGGTCCCGACCACCAGCACGCCCATCGAGACGAGCCCGCCGAGTCCGACCGCGACGACGATCCCGAGCCGGATCCGTCCCGCCGTCCATCCGCGCGCCAGCCCCGAGCCGAGGAACAGGTTGTACGGCACGACGGTCGTCCCGACGAGGCCGACCGCGAGCCACGTCGCGCCGTCGGGGACGGTCGGGGTCACGGCCGCGGCGAGCGCCTCGCCGGGGTCGGGCGCCAGCGAGAACGCCGTCCAGAGGAACGCGCCGCCCATCACCGCGACCAGCGCGCCGAGGAGGGTCGCGAGCTGCCGCGTCGAGCCGATCCACAGGAGGAGGAACGCGACGGCGGAGACCGCGACCGTGACGACGCGCCGGTCGACGTCGACGACGAGCGCCGCGCCGGCCCCCGCGCCGAGGACGTTCCCCGCCTGGTACGCCGCGCTCCCGACGCCGATCGCCCCCGCGACGAGCAGCACGACCGGCCAGCGCCACGGCGTCCCCTCGAACCGCTCGCGCAGCGCCGCCGCGAGGTCCTTCCCCGACACCGCGGCGACGCGCGCGCTCGCCTCCTGCAGGACGATGCAGGCCGCGGTCGAGAAGACGAGCGCCCAGAGGAGGGAGAGGCCGAAGCCGTGCCCCGCCTTCGTCGCCACGGTCACGGTCCCCGGACCGATGAAGGCGGCGGAGAGGACGGACCAGAACAGGATGGCGAGGACGGCGCGCACGGAGGGATCGTACGGACCCTCCGCGCCGCGCGCGGGCCCCCTTCCGCGGGGCGGGGTACGATGCACGGCCCGACCCGTCCCCCACCGAGCGACCTTGACCGACCCCATCCCGTCCCGTTCGCGCGCCCGCGCCGTGTTCCTCGAGGCCGTCCGGCTCGCCTCGGACGAGCGGCCGGCGTTCGTCCGGGCCCGGTGCGACGGGGACGAGGCGCTCGAGCGCGAGGTCCTCGCCCTGCTCGCCGCGGACGACCCGGAGTTCCTCGAGCGGCCGGCGTTCGAGCGGGCCGGCGTCGCGCCCCCGAGCGAGGAGCGCGTCCCCGTGCCCGAGCGGATCGGGCCGTACCGGCTGCTCGCCGAGATCGGCGAGGGAGGCATGGGGGTCGTCCACCTCGCCGAGCAGGACGAGCCCGTCCGGCGGCGCGTCGCCCTGAAGCTGATCAAGCCGGGGATGGACAGCCGCCGCATCCTCGAGCGGTTCGACGCGGAGCGGAACGCCCTGGCGCGGATGGACCACCCGGGGATCGCGCGGGTGTTCGACGCCGGCACGACGGCGGCGGGCCACCCGTACTTCGTGATGGAGCACGTCGCGGGCGTCTCCGTCACCCAGTACTGCGATCGTCATCGCCTGTCGATCCGCGCGCGCGTCGAGTTGATGATCGAGATCTGCGACGCCGTCCAGCACGCGCATCAGAAGGGGATCATCCACCGCGACCTGAAGTCGAGCAACGTGCTGGTCACCGTCTCCGGGGACCGGGCGGTGCCGAAGATCATCGACTTCGGGCTCGCCAAGGCGATCGGACCGTCGCCCGACGAGCGGCGCGAGTTCACCTGGATCGGCGGCGTGATCGGCACGCTCGAGACGATGAGCCCCGAGCAGGCCGGCGCGACCGGCCTCGACATCGACACGCGCGCGGACGTCTACTCCCTCGGCGTGCTCCTGTACGAGATGCTCTGCGGCGCCCTGCCGCTCGAACGGCAGGTCGTCGAGGAGGCGCTCCTGACCGCGTCGCCGGCGCGGCTGTTCGAGTCGGATCCGCCGGCGCCGAGCGCGCGCGCGGCGGCGCTCCCGAACGTCTCCGACGTCGCGGCGGGACGCCGGACCACGCCGGCGGGGCTCGCCCGGAAGCTGCGCGGCGACCTCGATCGGATCTGCGCCACGGCGATGGAGCACGACCGGACGCTCCGGTACGCCACGCCGACCGCGCTCGCCCAGGACCTGGTCCGCCATCTCGCCGACGAGCCGATCGTCGCCGCCCCGCCTCGCCTGACGTACCGGCTCGCGAAGTTCATGAAGCGACGCAAGGACGTCGTGACGTCGATCGCGCTCGTCCTCGGGGTGCTGATCGGCGCCGTCGTGGCGACCTCCCGCGCGCAGCTCGAGGCGGAGCGGGAGGCGGCCCACGCCCGGCAGATGACGGGGTTCCTGACCTGGGCGTTCACGTCGGTCGACCCGAACCTCCAGGTCGCGCACCCCGACCTGAAGGTGATCGAGCTGCTGAAGCGCGCCGCCGACGAGCTCGACCGCGGCTTCCTCGTCGACGTGGCGCCCGAGGTCGAGGCCCGCATCCGCGCGGTCCTCGGCGAGACGATGTTCCACCTCGGACGGCTCGGCGAGGCCGAGCCGCTCCTGCGGGAGTCGTACGAGTCGTTCCGGACGATCGACCCGGACGCGGTCGCGACGCTCGAGGCCGCCAACGCCTACGGGCTCCTGTTGATCGATCGGAACCGGGCGGACGAGGCCGAGCCGCTCCTCCGCGACGCGCTGTCCCGCTGGGAGCGCGTCGCGGAGCCCGGCGACCCGGGCGTCGTCCAGGCCCGGAACGCCGTCGCGTCGGTCCTGTTCGTGAAGGGCGCGCTCGCCGAGGCGGAGGCGATGCAACGCGAGACGCTCGACATGGTCCGCTCCTCCGGGCGGGCCGACGACGAGACGACGCAGCACTCCCTGCTCGGGCTCGGGCGGCTGCTGGCGCGACAGCATCGATACGCCGAGGCGCGCGACCTGCTGCGCGAGCTGCTCGAGGTCCAGCGGCGGACGCGAGGCGAGGAGCACCCGGACACGCTCCGGACGATGAACGCGCTCGCCGAGATGCTCGGTCGGACCGGCGACGTCGACGGGGCGGAGGGGCTCTGGCTGGAGACGCACGAACGGATGACGCGCGTGCTCGGGCCCGACCATCCGCTCTCGCTCCGGGTCGGGCTGAACCTCGGCGAATGGACGACCCGGGTCCGCCGCGACCCGCGCGGGGCCGAGCCGTTCCTCCGCGCCGCGCTCGGCGGGGCGGAGCGGACGCTCGACCGGGACCATCCGCTCCTGGCGTCGGCACGCTACGACCTCGGCGAGTGCCTGTACGAGCAGCAGCGGCTCGACGAGGCCGAGCCGTACCTGCGCGACACGGTCGACTGGATCCGTCGCCACCGCGGGATCACCGACCCGGGAGCGCTGAGCGCGATGGCCCGCCTCCGCCGGATCTGGATCTGCCAGGGCCGACTCCCCGAGGTCGAGGCGGCGTGCCGCGAACTGCTCGACGCGGTCGGCGACGAGGAGGGGCGCGCCTCGCTGCGCGGCGGCCTGCTGGTCGACCTCGCCGTCTGCCGGCGGTATCGGCAGGACCACGACGGCGCCGTCGAGGCGCTGCGGGCCGCCCTCGCCGGCGGGGAGGGCGTCGGCGGCGAGGAGGCGACCCTCGCCGCCCGCGACGTCCTCACGCAATGCCTGGTCGACGCCGGCCGGCTCGACGAGGCCGAGCGCGAGCTCACGGCGCTCGAGACCGAGTGCGTCGCCTCGTTCGGAGAGGTCGCCGACCCCGTCCTCCGCCTGCGCGCGATCCGGGCGGGCCTCCTCGCGGCGCGCGGTCGGCACGACGAGGCGGAGCGGGCCCTGCGCGACGGACTCGCCGTCGCCGAGCGGCACGGCCACCCGGCGACGCCGCCGTGGATCGCCGGACGGCTCGGCCGTCTCCTCCTCGAACGGGGGAGGGCGGACGAGGCGCGCCCGCACCTCGAGCGCGCGTTCGAGGAGCTCAGGCGGCTGGTCGGCGGACGTCACCCGGCGGTGCATCGGACCGGCGAGGAGTTCCTCCGGGCCCTCGAGGAGAGCGGAG
>JAUIEL010000076.1 GCA_030428825.1 bacterium | reverse complement strand
GTACGCGACCCACAGGAACCCGAGCACCGCGATGAACAGCACCGTCGCCGTCCCGAACATGTTCGCGCCGAGGATGCGGTCGAACACGTCCGGCCCCTTCACGGAGCGCGTCAGCGCGAGCGCCATCGTGGCCAGCACGGCGAGCATCGCGGCCACGAACATCAGCCCGCCTCCCCGGCGCCCTCGGCGCGGGTGCAGCGCCGGTCCATCTCGCCGGTGAGGAGGCCGTCGCGGACCTCCTTGGCGATGGCGTGCACCCGGACGCGCCCCGGCTCGACCCCGAACGACACCGTCCCGGGGGTGAGCGTGATCGAGTTGGCGAAGATCGTCCGCCCCAGGTCGGTCCGCTGCGTCGACGGCGCGTCGAAGACGACCGGCGAGATCGCCTGGCGCGGGCCGAGGATCCGCTTCGTGACGTCGAGGTTCGCGACCACGATCTCCTTCAGCAGCCAGGGCGTGAACCGGGCGACCCGCGGCAGCAGATGGAGCGGCACCCCTTCCGCGTCGGTGGTCCCCATCCGCCGACAGAGCCAGACCACGAACAGGCAGGACGCCGCGCCGAACCCCAGGATGAGCGCGACGAACATCCCCGACCACATCAGCCAGACGGCGGCGATGGCGGCGAGGAGGGCGAAGGCGCGATTCACGGGGATCTCCGGACCCGACGCGCTCGGGACGTCTCTCGAGCCCACGTCCGTCGAGCGGGCACGATGCGTCGCGGAGGCGACGAAAGGGGGCGGGAGGGTACAGAAAAGCCGAGGCGGAGAGAAGTGGGAGCCGCGACCCCGATCGTACCTGGTCGATTCGTGCCGGCCGCCGACGCGGCGCACCTCCTGTACGGTGGCTCCTCCACCGCCCCGGAGTCGACCGTTGTTGCCGACCGAACTGCTGCGGACGAGCGCCGCCGAACTCGACCTCGCCCTCGACGACACCAGCCTCGCCCCGCTCGCCCGCTACGTCGAGCTGCTCGCGAACGCGCCGCTGAACGTGACCGGGACGCGCGAGCCGGGCGAGCTCTGGCGATCGCACGTCCGGGACGCCTTGACGCTCCTCCCGCTCCTCCCCCCCGGGGCCGCGCGCCTCGTCGACGTCGGCTCGGGCGGCGGCCTCCCCGGCGTCCCGCTCGCGATCGCCCGGCCGGACCTGGAGGTCGTGCTCCTCGAGGCGACGGCGCGAAAGGCGGCGTTCCTGGAGGCGGTCGCCGAGCGGCTGGAGCTCCGCCGGGTCCGGGTCGTCGCCGCGCGCGCGGAGGAGGCGGGGCACGACCCGGCGCTCCGCGGGCGGTTCGACGTGGCGACCTGCCGGGCGGTCGGCCCCCTCCGGGAGATCGCCGAGTACGCGCTCCCGCTCCTCGCCGCGGGCGGGGTCCTGCTGGCGCCGAAGGGCGAGCACGCGCTGGACGAGGTCGAGGCGGCGGAACAGGCCCTCGCCACGCTCGGCGGCGGCGCGCCCGAGGTCCGGCCGACCGGCCACGGCGACCGGAGCGTCGTGGTCGTGCCGCTGCTGCGCCCGACCCCCGACGCGTGGCCGCGCCGGCCCGGCCGCCCGAGGAAGGCGCCGCTCTGATCGCCCGCCGCGCCTTTTCCTTCCCCGCTCGCGTGGCTAGACTCCCCCGTTCGACTTCACGCTCCGGAGGACGTCATGACGGTCCGATCCGCCTCCCTGCTCGCCCTGCTCGCGCTCGCCGCGTGCGCGCCGATCCGTTACGAGCGCGAGGTCTCGCCCCTCGAGCCCGAGGCGGCGACGTCGGAGGCCGCGACCTTCGACCTCCCCCTCCCCGAGCTGCCGCCGATGCGCGAGGCGTTCACCTCGTACCACCGCATCCTCGCGGACGGCGGGGACGGCGAGCGGAGGGTCGTGGGGTACGCGGTCCGCTACGACGAGATCCCGCGACGGGCGGGGGACGTCGAGCGGAGCTATCCGACCGGCACCGTCTTCCTCGAGGACACCGACTTCCAGCGGGTCGGGTTCCTCACCAGCACCGGCCGCGGCTACCGATACGAGGGCGCCAAGACCGAGGAGGTCGGACAGGGAACGATCGAGTACCTGCTCCCGCGCTTCTTCGACGGCACCTCGTTCGAGGTCGCGGCGATCGAATAGGTCCTCTCGATGGCTCTCCCGATGTCGTTCTCCACCGCCCTCCTCCTCTCCCTCGCCTCCGGCGTCGCGACCGCCGGGGAGGCGCCGCCGTGGGTCGAGGCCGAGCGGTCGGCCCTTCGCCACCACGTGCAGCTCACCCCGTCCGACCGGTTCGAGAAGGCGGGCGAGTCGTACTTCTCGCCCGACGGGGCGCAGATCGTCTTCCAGGCGATCGAACGGACCGACGACCCGGCGGCGAAGGAGGCGTACTACCAGATGTACGTCGGCGACGTCGTCCGCCGCGACGGCCGGATCCAGGGCCTCGACAACATCGTGCGGCTCAGTCCGAAGGGTTCGTCGAACACCTGCGGCTGGTTCCATCCGACCGAGCCCGGGGTCGTCATCTTCGGCTCGACGGTCGAGCCGCCGTCGAACCCGGGGACGAGCGGGTATCAGCGCGAGGGGCGGAAGTACGTCTGGCAGTTCCCGAAGGAGATGGACATCGTCCGGGTCGACCTCGCCGAGGCGGACGGGAAGGGCGGCGGCCTGACCCGGATGGTCGAGAACCCCGACGCGTACCTCGCCGAGTGCGTCATCCGCGGGGACGGCCGGTACCTCGTCTTCTGCGAGCACGTCGTCGAGGAGGGGAAGAGCGGCGGCGACCTCGTCGTGATGGACCTCGAGGACGGCCGGCAGGTCCCGGTGACGGTCGCGGCCGGCTACGACGGCGGGCCGTTCTTCTCTCCGGAGGGCGAGCGGATCTGCTACCGGTCCGACCGCCGCGGCGACGACCTGCTGCAGATCTTCGTCTCCGAGCTGGCGTTCGACCACGCGGGGAACGTCCTCGGCGTCGACCGCGAGTATCAGCTCACCGACAACGCGCACGTCAACTGGGCGCCGTTCTGGCACCCGTCCGGCCGCTATCTCGTCTACGCGACCTCGGAGATCGGTCACGAGAACTACGAGGTCTTCCTCGTCGACGCCGACGCCGGCGCCGAGGACCGCCCGACGAAGTACGGGACTCGGCGGCGCCGGGTGACCCACGCGGCGGGGTTCGACGGCCTCCCGGTCTTCGACGCCGACGGCACCACCATGATGTGGACCAGCCAGCGGGCGCCCGACGGATCGAGCCAGGTCTGGGCCGCCGAGTTCGTCATGGACCTCGAGCCGGCCGAGCCGGGCGACGAGCCGCCGCCCGCCGAGGAGCCGAGCGGCAAGCCCGAGCGCCTCCACCTCGAGGACCCGGTGACCGGCCTCTACTTCGTCTACGACCCCGCGACGCACGAGCTGACGATGTACGACCCGCGGACGCACGAGGTCCGGAAGGCGACCGCGGAGGAGGCGCAGCGGGCGATGAAGCTGTTCGCCGAGCAGCGCGGCAAGAAGGGCGGCTGAGCGGCGGCGCGGTCTCCGGTTCGACCTCGCTCCATTTCCCGAGGATTCCCGTCCCGCCGCGCGGACGAGGCCTCCCTGGGGAAGGGAAGCGGACTCGAACCAGGAGATCGACCGATGTCCTTCGCTCAGTGGATCGTCTCGTCCCTGTCGTTGCTCGCGCTCGGCGGCGCGAACGCCCAGGTGGTCGTCGCCGGGCCCGACGCGTCGCTCGACGCGTCGGGGAGCTGGAGTTGGCAGGGGGGCGCTCAGATCGCCCCGTTCCGCGCCGCCCTCGTCGACCCGACGCGGTTCGGCCCCGGCGGCGTCGTCCCTCACTCGATCACGACGGCGGACCTCGCCACGGTCGACGCGACGAGCCTTCAGGGCGTCGACGTGTTCGTCTCGCCGTACTGGGCGGACGCCGCGACGCCGCCGAGCGCCGTGAACGCCGTCGTCCAGCACTTCCTGAGCGGAGGGTCCCTCCTCCTGTATCAGGACGGCGCGAGCCACGACGCGATCGGGGCGGCGCTCGGGGTCCCCACGTCGCCGTCGAACGGGAGCGACTCGACCGGCGGCGCGCCGTTGTTCGACGGACCGTTCGGACTCGCCGGACCGGTGCAGCAGGGCGGCACCGTCGGGCAGCTGCTGGCCGCGGACGTCCTCGCCGCGAACGGCCGACCGGGCGCCGTGAACGCGGCCGGTGAGATCACGGCGGCGGTCTGGGACGCCGGAGACTACGCGCCGGGCGCGGGCCGGATGGTCATCGTCGCGGACGTGAACATGATCGCCGCGGCCGAGGCGTCGTACGCCCCGCTCGACGACAACGGGATCTTCGCGCTGAACGGCGTCGCGTTCGCCGTCTGCGGCGGGTCGATCGAGCCGTACGGAGCCGGCTGCCCCGGCACCGGAGGGCTCGTCCCGTCGCTCGAGCTCTCCGGCTGCGCCGAACCCGGCGAGGTCCTGCAGCTCGAGGTCTCGAACGCGCTCGGCGGCGCGCCGGCCCTGCTGTTCGTCGGACTCTCCGCCGCCGCGCTGAACGTCCACGGCTCGTGCGACCTCCTGGTCGACCTCACGCCGCCGTCGATCGTGACGGCGTTCGCGCTGGGCGGCGCCGGCGCGGGGCAGGGGACGTTCTCCGCGTCCGGGTCGTTCCCGGCCACCGTCCCGAGCGGATCGACCTTCCACCTCCAGGCGTGGATCTTCGACCCGGGCGCTGGCGCCGCGCCGTTCGAGAAGGTCGCGGCGACGGCGGGGGTGAGGATGGTGACCGGCTGATCCCCGCCGGACGGCCGGGAACGACGTCCCTCCCCGGCGCTCCGCCCGTCGAGGAAGTCGCCCGGGGCCGCGATCCGTCGCGGCCCCCGCCCTTCTTCGACGGACCGCTATGCTGCGCGAAGAGGCTCCGCCGGGAGGGACCGTCGTGCGCGCGCAGTGCCCTTCTTGCTCTTCCCGCGTCGGTTGGGGCGACCTCCTCCTCTCCCCGACCGCCCCCCTGTACGTCCGCTGTCGCGCCTGCCGGACGCGCCTCCGCCCCGAGCGGGCGTCGCACGCCTTCCACGCTCTCTTCGTCGGGTCGCTCGTCGCCGGCGCGGTGCTGCTGGCCGCCGCCGAGTTCGGCCGCTTCGGCGAGGGCGCCGGCCGGGTCGTCGGCTGGAGCGTCCTCGCCGGCGTCGCGTGCGCCGTGGTCGCGGGCGCGATGACCCTGGCCGGGCCGCTGGTCGCGACGGGGCGGTCGCCCGAGGACCGTCGCTACTCCTGGCTCGCCCCGGCGGCGGGGCTCGTGATGATCCTCGTGGTCGCGGTCTTCGCGATCGTCGCCGCGACGCAATCCGGTCTGTCGCGGCCGCCCCCGTCGCGCGGGGCGAGCCGGATCGGCGAGCGCGTCGACGAGGAGGATCGAACGTGGCGCTGGGTCGCGCTCGACGGCCGCGAGACCACGCTCGGCGAGGCGCTCGACCGACCGCTCGTGCTGAACGTCTGGGCGACCTGGTGCGGACCGTGCGTCGAGGAGCTGCCGAGCTTCGCGGCGCTCCGCGACTCGGTCGGCGACGGGGTCGCGTTCGCCTTCGTCTCCGACGAGTCGCTCCCGACCGTCCGCGCGTTCGCCGCCCGGGCCGATCTCGATCTCCCGTTCTACTCCGGCGAGTCTCCGCCGCCCCGGTTCCGGACCGCGGCGATCCCCGCGACGTGGATCCTCGACCGGGACGGCGAGGTGGTCGATCACGTGCTCGGCGGCGCCGACTGGAACCGCGACGAGATTCGCGTACGGTTGTCCGCTCTCGCGAACGAACCCGAACTCGAATCCGATCCGGAGCCGAAGTGATGCGCCCGACCCTCGCCGCCCGCCTCCTCCTCGCCGCCTCCTGCGTCGCCTTCGTCGGCTGCGGGGACGACCCCGAGCCCGCCGACCTGAACGACGCCACCCTCGGGGTGCAGGACGCCGGGACCCGCCCCCTCGACGAGGACTCGGTCGACGACTACCTCGCCGCGCTGAAGGACCTGCGCGAGAGCGGCCTCGGCCCGAAGACCGGGCTCGGGGACGACGCGTCCGACGTCGAGGCGATGGCGAGCGGCTTCGCGATGAAGGAGGAGTGGGAGGACGTCCTCGACGAGCACGACCTCGACGGAAAGTCGTTCATGGCGATCCACGTCGGGCTCGTGAAGGCGTTCGGGCGCATGATGCTCGACGAGAAGAACGTCGAGATCGAGGCCCAGCAGCAGGAGGCGTACGAGAAGATGAAGGAGGCGATGGGCGAGGAGGCGGCCCGGAAGATGCTCGACGCCCAGAAGCAGGCGCTCGGCGCGGCGGCGGGGATGTTCGGGGACGTCCCGCCGGAGCACGTCGAGCTGGTGAAGGGGATGCGCGAGGAGCTCGAGGCGGCCTGGCAGTCGAACTGAGCGCGGCCGGTCAGGACGTTCGGGCGTCGCGGCGGCGCCCGAACGCCGCGTAGAGCAGCGCGCCGACCCCGAGGATGACGAGCCCCTTCGACGCGTTCTCCCACTGCGCGACCAGGATGCCGACGGTCACGGCCGCGGACAGCAGGCCGAACAGCCCCGGCACGACCGGATGTCCGAGCCCGCGCGCCGTCTCGCGTCCCTTCGCCACCAGCGCGAAGAGGGCGACCGCGTTCAGCGTGAAGAAGAGCCAGTCCGCGAACACCACGTAGTCGGTCAGCGGGCCGACCTCGCCGCCGAACACGACGAGGAGCGCGACCGCGATCCCGCCCTGCGCGACGATCGCCGCGGCCGGGGTGTGGAACGACGCGTGGACCCTCCCGAACGCCCGCGGGAGCAGCCCGTCCTTCGCCATGGCGTAGTAGATCCGCGGCCCGGCGAGCGTCAGCCCGTTCAGGATCCCGAACGCCGAGCAGAGGATCAGCAGCGCGGTGACGTCGCCCGCGCGCGGACCGATCGCCTGCTCGAGCGCCGCCGCGGCCGGCACGCTCGACCGGACGAGCTCGTCGATCGGGAGGAGCCTCAGGTACGCGACGTTCGCCAGCACGTAGACCGTCGCCACGCCGAGGACGCCGACGAGGATCGCGCGCGGCAGGTCGCGGTCGGGGTCCTTCATCTCGCCCGCCACGTTCGTGAGGTTCTGCCAGCCCCCGAACGAGAAGAGGACGCCGACGAGCGCCGACACGAAGCCGACGATCGGCCCGGGCGCGTCCTCGACCCGGGTCGCGGCGACGTCGAACGACGCCCCGCCCTTGAAGACGCCCGCCGCGACCAGACCGAGGAGGGAGACGATCTTCAGCACCGTGAAGGCGTTCTGGATCCGGCTCCCCCACACGACGCCGGCGACGTTCACGGCCGTCAGCCCGAGGATCACCGCCGCCGCGACGAGCAGTCGCGTCGTCTCCCCCATCGCGAAGAACCACGCCACGTGATCGACGAAGACGACGCCGATCACCGCCACCGCGCCGGTCATGATCGCGGTCAGCACGATGTAGCCGTACAGGAACGCCGGGAAGCGGCCGAGCCCCTCGCGGAGATAGACGTACGGACCGCCGGTCTCCGGCAACGTCCGCCCGAGCGCCGCGTACGTCGCCGCCCCGCAGAGCGCGATGACGCCGCCGACCGTCCACGCGAGGAGCGCGATCCACGGCGACCCGACGGCGCCCGCGACGCGGCTCGGGGTGAAGAAGATGCCGATCCCGATGATCGTCCCCATGACGATCATCGTCGCGTCGAACCGGTTCAGCGTGCGCCGGAGTTCCAACGTCGGCTCGGCGCGGGTCAGTCCGCGGGCTCCGCCGGCCGCTTGTCGAGGAGCACCAGCACGAAGGTCGCGATCGGCCCGAGGAGGAGCGAGAGGAGGAACCAGTTCAGTCCCGAACGGTTCTTCCCCTGCGCGAGCCCCGCGTTGATCAGCGTCAAGGTGCCCCACCCGATGGCGGCGTCGCGCTCGGACGACAGTGCGGCGAGGATCGGAACCATGCGGACTCCCCGGCGGCGGACCGTGCGACGCGTCGACTCCGCGGCCGCGGCGGAACGGTAGCAAGAAAAACCGCGAACCGACCGTTTCGAGCCCGCAGAATGCGAGAATTCGCCGTTTTGCTGTTGCGACCGCCTCCTCCGCCCCGGTACGGTCCCGGCCATTCGATCGTTTCCTCAGACAGACCATTCCGCTGGAGGGTTCAAGATGGCGGCCAAGAAGAAGGCGAAGAAGGGTGGCGGCAAGCGCGAGATGCTCGTCGTCGGCAGCAAGGTCAAGGAGTACGTCCGGAGCAAGGGACTCATGGCGTCCGGCGACCTTCTCGAGGCGATCAGCGATTGCGTGCACGACATGATCGATCGCGCTTCCGATCGCGTCGAGTCGAACAAGCGCTCGACGATGCGTCCGTACGACCTGTAAGGACGAACGGACTCGCGAGTGACGGGGCCCGGTCGACGCGCACGCGTCGGGCGGGCCTCGGATCGTTGGGGGGGAAGGGAGCAGAAGAGAGGGCGCTGACGCGGAGCGGGAGCGTCGGCCGTGGGAACCGACGACGAAGAGCCGGTCGGCCGGTCGGCGTCAGCCGCGGAGGGCGGTGAGGAAGCGGCTCTCCCGGCCGCCGCCGGACGAGGTGAGGATCAGGCGGCGGCGCGCCCGGGTCAGGGCGACGTAGAAGAGACGCCGCTCCTCCTCGAGGCGGCCGTCCCGCTCGGACATCGAGGTCGGGAACTCCCCCTCGTTCAGCCCGGCGACGAAGACGGCGTCGAACTCGAGCCCCTTCGACTGATGGACGGTGACGACCGGGACGCGCAGGTCGTCCCGATCGAGGAACTCGACGTTCTTCACCAGCGCCGTGGTCGACGTCAGCTCCTCGAGCGCCGCGCGCGGGTCGAGCTCGGGGCGGTCGAAGCGCGCGAAGAAGCGGACCAGCTCCTCGAGGTTCGCGACCCGACGCCGGTCGCGCGCGTAGTGCGCGCGGAGCCCCGACTCCTCGAGCACGACCGACAGGAGCGCCGCCGGACGCTCCGCCTCGGCGCGGCGTCGCCACGACTCGACGGCGCGCGCGATCGGGAGGAACGGCTCGCCCGAGCGCGCGATCACGGCCCGCCGCACGTCGATCTCCTCCGCCACCCGCGGCACGAGCGCCCGCAGCAACCCGACCGTCGCGCCGACGTCGTCCGACGCGCGGTGCGTCGGCGTGACCGGCAGGTCGAGGCTGCGCGCGAGCGTGCCGAGGTCGTGCCGCTCGACGTCCTCCACGAACCGCCGCGCGAGGTCGAGCGTGTCGTCGAACGGCGGCGGCTCGAACGTCACGCCGAGCCGCCGCGCGTGGTGCCGCACCATCGCCACGTCGAAGCGGACGTTGTGCCCGACGAGGACCCGCTCGGCCGCGAAGTCGCGGAACGCGGCGAGCACCTCCGCCGCGTCCTCGCCCCGCTCGGCGAGGAACGCGTCGGAGTGACCGTGCACCGCCTCCGACTCGCCGACGGCGCGCGTCGGCTTCAGGAAGCGGTGGAACTCCTCGTGGTCGCCGCTCGCCCCGACGCGGCGCGCGGCGAGCTCGACGACCTCGTCCTCGCCCGTGTCGAGCCCGGTCGTCTCGACGTCGAACACGACGATCCGGTCCTCCTCGTACGCCCGCAGGAGCCGACCGAACGGGTCGCCCTCCTCGTGCGTCGTCTCGCGCAGCAGGTCGACCAGCCGCAACCCGGCCCCGAACCCCTCGCGCGCCAGCCGGTCGAGCGTCGCCCGCCCGACCCCCGAGGCCGGCCGCTCGAGCAGCCGCCGCACCGAGAACGAGTCGAACGGATTGACGAGCACGCGCAGGCGCGCCACCGCGTCCTTCACCTCCTGGCGCCGGAAGAACTCGAACTGCTCGACCGTGAGGTGGTCGACGCCGAGCGCGTCGAGCCCGCGGGAGATCGTCTGGAGCCGCCGGTGCGAGCGGGCGAGCACGCCGACGCGGGCCTCCCGGTCGAGCTCCCGGAGCCTCAGGATGCACCGTCCGACGAACCGCGCCTCGTCCGACTCGTCCCGGCAGGCGCGGAGGACCGTCTCCTCCCCTTCCTCCAGGTCCGGGTGGGGCTCGAGCGACGTCTTCCGGTCCTCGAACGTCCGCGCGAACCGGTCGGCGACGCGGAGGAGCTCCTTCGTGGCGCGGTAGTTCAGGGTGAGGAACTGCTGGCGCACGTCGCCGAAGTCGGCGCGGAACCGCTCGAACACCTCCCGCGGCCGGGACCCCCGCCACTCGTAGATCGTCTGGTCCGCGTCGCCGAACATCGCCAGGTGGCCGGTCCGCCGCGCGAGGTGACGGAGGACGTCGTACTCGGAGAAGTGCGTGTCCTGGACCTCGTCGACCTGGATCCAGTCGAACCGCCGGGCCCAGAGCGCCGCGACCTCCTCGTGGCGCGCGAAGAGCGCGCGGACGCGGTAGACGAGGTCCGCGAAGTCGAGCGCCTGCCACTCCGCGAGGTGCCGGTGGTAGCTCGCGGCGAGCTCGCGCTCGGCCCCCTCGCCCGCGCCGAGGAAGAGCGGCGGGATCCGATCGAGCGCCAGCTCCTTCCCCTCCGCGTGCGACTTCCGCTGCGACATGCGCCAGAAGAAGTCCCGCCCTCGGAGGCGCCGCGCCTCGCCGCTCGACCGCCGCACGATCCGATCGAGGAGCTGGATCGCGTCCTCCTCGTCGTAGATCGCGTAGTCGCGCGGGAGCCCGAGGCGCGGCGCCTCGAGCCGGAGGATCCACGCGCAGAGCCCGTGGAAGGTCCGGACGTGCACCTTGCGCGCCCGGTCGGGGACGCGGTCGGCGACGCGCTGCCGCATCTCGGCCGCGGCGCGGTTGGTGAACGTGACGCAGAGGGTCCGGTCGGGGTCGGTGCCCGCGTCGAGCACCCGCGCCAGCCGCTCGGCCATCACCCGCGTCTTCCCCGTCCCCGCCGGCGCGAGGACGAGCCGCGGCCCCTCCAGCGCCTCCAGCACGGCGCGCTGCTCTTCGTTCGGGAACCGATCTTCCGCCGCCATCCTCCCCAGGGTACTCCTCGGCCGCGGGCGGCCGACGGGGATTGTCGTACACTCGAACCGACCCGCGCCACGCCCGAGCCGACTCCGTGAACCTCTCCCTCTGCACCTCGCTCCTCGCCGCGATCTCCGCGTTCGCCGGCGGCGACGACGCGGACCGCGCCGCCGACGCGCGGTTCTTCGAGTCGGAGGTCCGTCCGATCCTCGACGAGCACTGCTTCCGGTGCCACGGCCCGGAGCGCCGGCGACCGAAGGGCGGCCTCCGGCTCGCCGGACACGCGTCGCTGCTGGAGGGGGGCGACACCGGGCCGGCGATCTCCCTCGACGCGCCGGACGCGAGTCTCCTCCTGCGCGCCGTCCGGTGGGAGGACGAGGCGCTCCGGATGCCGCCGAAGAACCGCCTCTCCGACCGGGAGATCGAGCGGCTCGCGGACTGGGTCCGTCGCGGCGCGCCGTGGCCGGAGTACGAGGGGCTCGCCGTCGAGGACGGCGGCGAGGACCACGGGCCGCCGACGATCGAGGAGGGGCGCGCGTGGTGGTCGTTCCGCCCGGTCGGCAGCCCCGCCGTGCCGGACGTCGCCGGCACCGACCGGGGGTCGAACCCGATCGACGCGTTCGTCGAGGCGCGCCTCGCGGAGGAGGGGATCACCCCCGCGCCGCGAGCGACGCCGCGCACGCTCGTCCGCCGGCTCTCGTACGACCTCCTCGGCCTCCCGCCCGCGCGGAGCGAGGTCGAGCGGTTCGAGCGCGACCCGTCCGACGAGGCGTGGACGCGGCTCGTCGACGAGTACCTCGGACGCGAGGAGTACGGCGAGCGCTGGGGACGCCACTGGCTCGACGTGGTCCGGTTCGCGCAGACGAACGGGTACGAGAAGGACGCCGAGAAGCCGTTCGCGTGGCGGTACCGCGACTACGTCATCCGGGCGTTCAACGAGGACAAGCCGTTCGACCGATTCGTGATGGAGCAGCTCGCCGGCGACGAGCTCGACGACGTCGACCGCGACGCGCGGATCGCGACCGGCTTCCATCGGGTCGGCGTCTGGGACGACGAGCCGGACGACGCCGCGCAGGCGGTCCAGGACGAACTCGACGACATCGTCCGGACCACCAGCGAAGGGCTGCTCGGCCTGACCGTCGGCTGCGCGCGGTGCCACGACCACAAGTTCGACCCGATCCGGCAGGAGGACTACACCGCGTTCCTCGCGTTCTTCCGGGGGGTCCGCCCGTACGAGAAGCCGTTCTTCCGGCTCGACTCGCCGACCCTGACGCCGCTCGAGTCGGGGCCGCCGGTGAAGGCCTGGCGCGAGGAACGGCGGGCGCGGATGGAGCGGGTCCGCGTCGAGCTCGACGCGCTGGTCGGGGACGAACAGGAGCGGATCGCGGCCGCGCTCCCGACCCTCTCGGAGGAGGTCCGTCAGGCGTTCCGGACCCCGGCGGCGAAGCGGACCGACGATCAGGAGCTCCTCCTGCGGCGCGCGCTGGCGCCGTACCGGACCGGCAGCCCCGAGGATCGGGCGCGGGCGTACGAGCTCCGGGAAGAGCTCGAGAGCGCGCGGAACGAGACGCTCGGCGACCTGACGTGGGCCCTGGTGGTGAAGGAGGACGGCGCGACGCCGCCGCCGACCCACCTCCTGGTCCGGGGCGACCCGCACGCGAAGGGCCCCGTGGTCGCGCCGCGCTTCCCGCCGGTCGTCTGCCCGAGCGACGCCGCGTCCGTCCCGCCCGAGCCGGTCCCGGAACGGCTCGGACGGAGCAGCGGTCGCCGGCGGCGTCTCGCCGAGTGGATCGCCTCGCCGGAGAACCCGCTGACCGCGCGCGTCCTGGTGAACCGCCTCTGGCACCACCACTTCGGCCGCGGGATCGTCGCCACGCCGAACGACTTCGGCCGGACCGGCACGCCGCCCACGCACCCGGCGCTGCTCGATTGGCTCGCCGCCGAGTTCGTACGCGGCGGCTGGAGCGTCAAGGCGATGCACCGGACCATCCTCGCCTCGGAGACCTGGCGCCGATCGTCCCGCGCCGTCGACGAGACGGCGGTGGCGAGGGACGAGGCGAACCGCCTGCTCTGGAGGCAGAACGCCCGGCGACTCGAGGCGGAGGCGGTGCGCGACACGCTCCTCGCCGTCGCCGGGCTCCTCGAGCCGACGCGCGGCGGCCGCGGCTTCTTCCCCGAGCTCGCGCCGGCGGCGATGTCCGGCGCCTCCCGCCCCGGCGAGGGGTGGGGGTTCTCCGACGAGCGCGCGCGGCGGCGGCGCAGCGTCTACGTCTACGCCAAGCGGAACCTCCGCGTCCCCCTGCTCGAGTCGTTCGACGCCGCGAGCGTCAACCTCCCGGTCGGCGCGCGTCCGGTGACGACGGTCGCGACGCAGGCGCTGATGCTCCTGAACGGCCGCTTCACCCATCGCGCCGCGCGCGCGCTCGCGGATCGGATCGCGCGCGCGGCCGGCCCCGACGGCGACCCGGTCGACGCCGCCTGGTCGCTCGTCCTCGGCCGGCCGCCGAGCGCCGACGAACGCTCGGTCGCGCTCGAGCACCTGGACCGCGCGCGGGAGCACGCCGCCGGCGCCGTCGATCCGGTCTCGTTCGGACCGAGGACCGGCCCGGTCCTCGAGCGGCGCCTCCTCGCCGCGGCGCGCGGCGAGGACCTGATGATCGCCCCCGCGGACGGGTTCTCCCTGCGGAAGGGAGCCTGGGGGAACGACTACAACGACACCGAGCAGGTCGACCCGATGCTCGGGCCGTCCGCGCTCGCGGAGACGCCGCCCGTCGACGCGGGGGAGGCGTCGGTCCGGTTCTCCCCCGGGGCGTCGACCCGCACCGTCGGGCTGCTGCTCCGCGCCCGATCGGCGGGAGACCTCGTGCACGGGGTCGAGGTCCGCCTGCGGCTCGACGCGGGCCGCGTCGAGCTCGTGTCGCTCGACGAGACCGGCGCTCCGACGACCGTCGCGGCCGCCGATCGTCCGTTCCCGACCGGCGGGCCGATCGACGTCTCGGCGGCGTTCGACGGCCCGTCGTGCGACGTCCGGATCGACGGCGCGCCGACGCTCGCCGCTCGCGACGACCGGCTCGACGCCCCGGCCGGGACCGTCGGCCTCCGCGTCGACGGCGACCCGATCGCCGTCACCTCGCTCTCCCTGACGCCGGCCGGCGGCGCCGCCCGCCCGCTCGTCCGCGCTCGACCCGTCGACGCCGAACGGCGCGCCCTCGAGTCGCTCGCGCTCGTGCTCCTGAACCTGAACGAGATCGTGACCGTCGACTGAGCCATGCCCCACCGCGACCCACCTCGAGACGACGGATGCGGCCGGAGCCGCCGCGAGTTCCTCTGGCAGACCGGGGCCGGCTTCACCGGGCTCGCGCTCACCTGGCTCCTCGACCGGGACGGGTTCTTCACGCGGGTCGCCGGCGCGGCGCCCGCGCCGGCGTCGCCGCGGAAGGCGAAGCGGTGCATCTTCCTGTTCATGTTCGGCGGCCCGTCGCAGATGGACCTGTTCGACCACAAGCCCGAGCTGCAGCGGCGGCACGGCCAGTCGATCGAGCTGGAGCGCCGCCGCGGTGAGCCGATGACGAGCACGCTCGTCGGGTCGCGGCGGAAGTTCGCGCGGTACGGCGAGACCGGTCAGTGGTGCTCGGACGTCTTCCCGCACGTCGCGCGGCACATGGACAAGCTCGCGGTCGTGAAGTCGCTCTGGACCGACTCGTTCGCGCACGGTTCGGCGGTGCTCCAGATGAACACCGGGAAGTTCGTCCAGGGGTACCCGTCGCTCGGATCGTGGCTCTCGTACGGACTCGGCAACGAGACCGACGAGCTCCCGGCGTTCGTCCTGATGCACGACCCGCGCGGGGGGCCGATC
>JAUIEL010000075.1 GCA_030428825.1 bacterium | reverse complement strand
GACTCGCCCTGACCGGGTCGAAGGAGGGGTGCGGCGAGGGGGAATGCGGCGCCTGCACGATCTGGATCGACGGCGACGCGGTCTGCTCGTGTCTCGTCCCCGCGGCGCAGGTCGAGGGGGCCCGGGTCACCACGATCGAGGGGCTGCCGGAGGACCACCCGCTGCACCGGTGGTTCGTCGCCGAGGGGGGCGCCCAGTGCGGCATCTGCACCCCCGGGATGGTGATGGCCGCCGCGAAGCTCGGCGCGAAGCCGACGCGCGACGAGATCAAGACGGCGCTGGCGGGGAACCTCTGCCGGTGCACCGGGTACGAGGCGATCTACCGCGCGATCGAGAGGGCGCTCTCGTGAGGACGGCGACCGCCCCGCTCCACCTCCACCGGGCCCGGTCGCTCGACGACGCGCTGGCGCGGCTCGCGGACGCGCCCGACCTCCGCCCGATCGCCGGCTGCACCGACGTCTTCGTCGAGGCGAACTTCGGGACGCTCGCCGACCGCCGGTTCCTCGACCTCTGGCCGCTCCGCGACGCGCTCGGCCGCATCGAGCTCCGCGACGACCGGCTCGTGATCGGCGCGCTCGCGACGTACACCGACGTCCTCCTGTCGCCGCTCGTCCGCGAACGGCTGCCGATCCTCGCCGAGGCGGCGGCGGCGATCGGCGGGGTGCAGATCCAGAACCGCGGCACGATCGGCGGGAACGTCGCCAACGCCTCCCCCGCCGGGGACACGCCGCCGGTCTTCCTCGCCGTCGACGCCGAGGTCGTCCTCCGGAGCGCGGGGGGCGAGCGGCGCGTGGCGTACGGCGCGTTCCACACGGGGTACCGGGCGACGGCGCGACGGCCGGACGAGCTGATCGTCGCGATCGAGGCGCCGCCGGTCGACGGCCGGCCGTTCTTCCGGAAGGTCGGCACGCGCGCCGCGCAGGCGATCTCGAAGGTCGTCGTCGCCGGCGTCCGCGGCGCGCGGCCCGCGGTCGCCGTCGGCTCGATCGCGCCGACGGTCGTCCGTCTGCCGGAGACCGAGCGCACGCTGTCGCGGGGGGCCGGGCGGGACGAGGTCCGGGAGGCCGTCGGCCGCGAGATCGCTCCGATCGACGACGTCCGCTCGACGGCCCGCTACCGGCGGACGGTCACCGCGAACCTGGTCGACGACGCGTTCTTCGGGGACCGCTGACCGCGCCGATCCGCCGGAACCCCCGAAATCGCCGGATCCGTCCGGTTCGGGCCTTCGCTCCTCGCGCCCGCTCCCCTCCCTCCCGGGGTGACCTGCCCCTGGGGAGACGCGAGAAGATGACGAGCGACGACGGAACGGCGGCGGTTCCGACACCGCCGGAGGAGCACGACGGCCGGGCCCCGGCGGCGGCGCCGGGAGACGTCTTCCTGAGCTGGTCCGGGAGCGCGAGAGGACTCGCGGAGGCGCTCGCGACCTTCCTGCGGATGGTCGGCGTGGCGCCGTTCCTGAGCCAGGTCAGCATCAAGGCCGGCAAGCGCTGGGAGGACGAGCTCGACAAGGCGCTCGCCGGCTGCGACCACGCGATGATCCTGGTCACCCCGGACGCGGTCCGCTCGCCGTGGGTGATGTGGGAGGCGGGGGCGATCCACAATCAGCCGCGGCCGACCCGGGTCTTCCCGGTCCTGGTCGGGGTCAGCGAGGGGCCCGATCCGCTGAAACGCCTCCAGGCGGTCTCGCTGCAGGCGGACCTCACGCCGGCCGAGCTGAAGCGACGGGTCTGCGAGATGGCGCGGGAGGTGGTCCGGGCGGTCGGTCGGCCGCCCGACGGCTTCCAGGACGTCTTCGACCTCTACTGGGACAACGTGCTGAAGCAGGCGGTCCACGACGCGCTGAGGGAGGCGCGCCGGACGCGGACGACCGAGCAGCTCTCGATCGCGCTCTCGGACGCGGAGGCGAACGTGCGTCAGCTCGCCGAGCAGATGCGCATCCTGACCGCGACGCAGGACGACCCGTGCTACTTCATGGACGCGACCTACAACATCACGCTCGCGAACATCGCCGCGTACCTGATGTTCGACCTCGAGGTGAGCGACGGTCGGCCGCGACCGATCCACAAGTTCATCGCGTCGATCAAGCCGCAGCTCGTCAACTTCGACGAGATGCTGGAGAACTTCAACGCCAAGTTCAACTCGAAGGGGCAGGCGCCGCCCCGGGTCGACTCCGAGCCGGCCCTCTTCCGCCACGACGACTTCGGCGAGGTCCGGATGAACAAGATCGGGATCGCGGTCCCCGACCGCATCTCGAACCGGCGGCACCCCGCGGGGTGGGTCGTGACGTGGAACCTCATCTCGGTGGAACGGCGCGACCGTTACGACGAGATGCTGAGGAAGCTCGTGAAGGCTCACATGAAGCCGTTCTGGCAGAACGGCGCGACGGAGGCGGAAGATGCCCTCGCCGGGTGAGGCGGACGAGATCCTCGCCGAGCCGTCGGACGTCGCCGGAGCGAGCGGAGACGCGGTCGTCGTGTCGCTCGCCCGAGACGACGCCGCCAAGCGCGAGGCGCTCGAGTTCTCGATCCGACTGATGCTGACCGACCGGTACGGCCTCGACGGGCGCGCGCGCGCGATCGAGCTGTACGGAGACGTCGACCGGTTCGAGTACCTCGTGGCGCGACGGGGCGACCGCATCGTCGGAGACTTCCGGATCGAACCGGACGTCGACCTCGGGCGGTACGACAACCTCTTCCCGACGCTCGTCCGCCACCTCCAGGCCGACCGGCCGTCGGTCGCCGACCTCGGCGGCCACATCGACCGCCCGGACCGCGAGCGGCTCGCGGTGTACGAGGTCCTCTGGCCCTCGCTCGTGCGGCTCGCGCGACGGCGCGGGATCGACCTCTTCTACGCGCAGATCCGGCCGTTCCTCCTCCCCCGGTTCCAGTCGCTCGGCTTCCGCGCCGCCACCGCCCCGTTCCGCGTCGAGGGGTGGAGCCACGACTGGCGCGCGATCACCCTCCGGATGGACGAGGCGCCCGCCCGCTTTGGCGACCCCGCCTTCCGCCGCGCCTGGCGCGAGGAACAAGGCGTCGACCTCGACACCGCCTTCTTCGCCCGGACGGCCGCCCGCTGACTCCCACCCCTTGCCCTCTCCGCGCGCGTCTGTTTTCCTTCCTCTCCTTCCTCTCCTTCCTCTCCTTCCTCTCCTTCCTTCCCCCCATGCCCCTCGACGTCGACGACCGCTACGCGTTCTGGAACGGCCAGCTCGAGAAGCTCGGCGCCGACGACCCGATCGAGGTCCTCGCGACGACGCCGGCGCGGCTCGGTGCGCTCGCGGCCTCGCGGGACGACGCGGCGTGGCGGCGGGTCCCCGCGCCCGGGAAGTGGAGCGCGCTGGCGATCGCGTCGCACCTCCTCGACATCGAGTGGGTCTTCGGGTTCCGGGTCCGGACCGTCCTCTGGGACGACCGGCCGCGGCTGATCGGGATGGACCACGACGCCTGGGTCGAAGGGCAGCGCGACCACGACGCGACGCCGGCCGAGCGGGCCGCGACCTTCGCCGCGACCTTCGCCGCGGTCCGCGACGCGAACGTCCGCCTCTGGCGCCGCCTCGGCCCGGGCGACCTCGCGCGCGTCGGGATCCACGACGACGCGGACGTCGAGCTGACCGTCGACCTCCTGCTCCGCATCCAGGCCGGCCACGACCGCTGGCACCTGGAGCGGATCGAGGCGCTGCTCGGCCCGTGACCGCCGACGGCCGCACCGTCGGCCGAACTCTCGGAACTCCGTCTACGCGACGTCGAACGGCGCGGCGCCGGCGGCGGCCGCGTCGGGCCGCGGCTCCTCGCCCTCGCGCGGCGCGACCGCCATCTCCCAGCGCGCGCCGTCCGCGTCCTCCGCCGTGAACCGAAGCGGGTCGGACGGATCGAGGTCGACGACGACGAACGGGGCGGCGCCGTGGGTCGTCGCGAGGAGCTTCCCGGCGTCGAGGTCCCACAGCCGGAGCGTGGCGTCGAGCGACCACGAGAGGAGGCGCCCGTCGTCGAGGAGGGCGAGGCCGTTGACGCGGCGGCGGTGGCCGCGCAGGGAGTGTTCGAACTCGAGGCCGGCCGAGAGCGATTCGATCGTGCCGTCGTCCGTGCCGACCACGACACCTTTCTCTCCGACGTGGAGCGACGAGACTCCCGACCGGCACCGATGCACCCGATCGCCCCCGCCATCGGCCCGCAGCACGATTCGCCCGTCCGCGTGCCCCTCGTAGACGCGGTGTCCGAGGTCGAGCGAGACCGGAGGACGAACCACGTCGGGTCGATCGACCATCTCCCGCGGCAGCCCGTACCCCCCGTACCGCCGGATCGGTTCGAGCGTCTCGAGGTCCCACGCGATCATGGTGTGGTCCCGCGAGCCGGAGAGGAGGCGGTCGCCGGCGATCGCGAGGCAGGTCACTCCCTCCGCGTGCGCTCGGAGAACGACCGGCTCGCGACGATCGGTGAGCCACGCGTGGATCGTCCGGTCGTCCGACGCGGTGAACGTCCGGCCGTCCTCGTGGGTGACGATCGCGCGGATCGCTCCGGCGTGCGTCCGCTCGGACATCTGCTCGGCGCCGTCGTCGAGCTGGTAGGCGCGGAGCGACCCGTCGTCGAAGCCGACCACCGCCCAGTCGCCGTGGACGTGGCACGCGGTCGGCGTCGCTCCGTCGACGGAGAGGACGAGACGGGCATCTGCCGACGCGCCATCGACGGTCCAAACCCGGACCGTGCCGTCGGCAGATGCGGAGACGACTTCCTTCCCGTCGGTCGTCCAGGCGACGTCGACGACGTCGGCGGCGTGGCCGGCGAAGCGGCGGACGAGCTTCCGGCCCCGAAGGTCCCAGACCGCGACCGCGTGGTCACGACCGCCCGACGCGAGGAGCGCGTCGTCCGGCGAGACGGCGACGCAGAGAGAACCGTCGGCGTGCCCGTCGAGTCTCTCGGGCGTAGCCGCGTCCGTCGACCAGATCGCGAGCGGCCCCGAAGGGCTCGCGGTGACCTGCCGATCGCCGGCCCGGGTGACCGTCACGTCCACGAACGGGCCCGCCTCGCTCCTCGCGACCCCGTCCTCGTGGAGCGACCACCGCTGCATCCCGCCGCGGTCCGCGCTGATCGCGGTCGCTCCGTCCGGCTCGACCGCGAGCCCGACGATCGGTCCGTGTGGCTCGAAGTCGGAGGAGCCACGGCGGGGATCGACGTCCTTGCGCGAGAGCCGCATCGGCAGTTCCACCGCCCGGATCCCGTGCTCCTGCTCGATCTCCTTCGGGTGCATCTCCCGCACGATGCAGTCGTGGTAGAGCAGTGACGGCCACGCCGCGGGCGTCCGCCGCAGGACGTCGTGATGGCGTCGGAGCAACGCCTGGAGCGCCTCGTCCTCGACACCGTCGGGCCACGCCGCGTCGACGCCGACGAGCCGGAGGCGCTCGACGAACCAACTCGCATCTCGCAGCAGCGCCGCCGCCCCGGCCGGATCGCCCGCGCCGACGAGGTGCTCCGGTCCCTGACGCGTCCAGTAGTCACGTTCCTTCCGGGAGAGGTCCGCTTCGGCCGAGTGGCGGTGGCCGAACGCGTCCACGAGGAGTCCGTGCCCTTCGAGTTCGATCTCCTCCCCGAGGCGCTCGCGGATCGCCGGTCCGACGCGGTCGTCGATCGGGAAGATCGTGCCGTCGCTGTCGACGGAGTCGGCGAGGATCAAGCGGTGGTCCCAGTCGAGTCGGTCGCTCCGTCGCCAGGGGAGGGGCTCCCGGAGCACCGCGAGGATCGCGAGGTTCTCACGATCGACTCCGAACGCCTGCGCGATCGCGACGAGCGCGGGGATCCCGCTCTCCGAGATCTCCGCGAGGCGGCTCCCCGCGTCGTCGAGCGCCCCGTGCGCGAGGAGCCGGCCGAGCTTCCTCGCCACCCGGAAGCTCCCGTCCGCCAGGCGCACCGCCTCATCGATCGGAGTCGAGTCGAGCACGCTCATGCCGTCGCCCCTCCCGCGTCGCCTCGCTCCAGCCAGACCCGCATCGCCTCGTCCGCCGGCCCGCGCCACTCCGGGTCGTCGAGGTCGACGACGTGCCGGTCCCGATCCGGCGCATACGAAGACGCAACCTCCGACTCCGCCCGCACCGTCCAGACCAGCCGGAGCGCGTCCCCCTTCGGCACTCGCAGGACCGCGTCGAGCGCGCCGAGGTCGACGCCGGCGATCGCGTCGATCCCGTCGACGCAGACGACGAGCGGGTTCCACTCGCCGGTCCACCGGTCCTCGACCACCCGCCCGAGCGCGCGCGCCAGCGCCGCCGAGAGCTGGCCCCGCGCGTCGAGACCGCGGGGCGACCAGAGCCCCGCGTGCCGCTCGACCTGCCGCGCGAGCGAGCGGAGGACGTCGTCGAGCGTCTCCCGCCCCCACCGGTCGACGACGTGCAGCGCGACCGGGTGCCCCGCCTCCCGCCACCGCCCGACGGCGTGCGCGATCAGCGCCGTCTTCCCGACCCCGACGCGGCCGACGATCGCCATCGACCGCGGCGCCGGGAGGTCGTCGGAGTCGACCCACCCCGCGAGGTGGTCGAGGAGCGCGTTCCGCCCGAGCAGCTCCGGGTGCCGCGCGAGCTCGGCGGAGAAGTCGGGGAAACGCTCGTTCCCCGGCGCCCGGACCTCCTTCGCCCACGCCGCGAACCGCCTCCGTTCGATCTCGATCGCGAGCGTCCGCAGCCTCCGCGCCGTCTCCTCCTCGCCGGCGCCGCCCGCCGGGAGCCGCACGACGTGATGGTCGTCGCCGAGCCCGGTCGACTCGATCCGAAGGGTCACGCCTTCGCGCGCGTCCTTCTCCTTCCGACGCGGCGGCGGCTTCGTCGTGGCCGCGATCCGGGCCGCCGGATGCGCCGACCACCGGAGCCGGCCCGTCTGCTCCACGCGGCGCTCGGCGATGTCCAGGTCGGCGAGGATCTTCACCCGCGTGACGACCGCCGGGATCGCCCGCGCCGCGATCCGGACGAACGTCCACTCCTCGCCGTCGTCGAACCGGACCGTCACGTCCGCGTCGAGATCGGGACCGCGCGGCTCGATCGCGAGCCCGCGCGCGCGGAGGAGGATGGCGGTGGCGATCAGCTCGTCGACCAGCCGCACGATCTCCGGCCCCTCCTCCCTCTCCCGCTCCTCGTCGTCGGGCGCCGTCACGGGTTCGCCGCGCGGCGGGGCGGCGAGCAGGACCGTCGCCGTCCCCCGGTTCCGCGCGTCGACGACGTCCCCGAGCGTCCGGCGCGGCGACGGGCCCGCCCGGTCGGCGTCGATCACCAGCGCCACGTCGTCCGGCTCGGGGACCCCGAGCTCGCGCAGCTCCTCGACCAGCCGCTCGGCGACGTCCGACGTCGACGAGGCGCTCGCCGATCGCGGCGGCGGGGGCGGCGCGGCGACCGTGACGCCGTCGCCGAGCGCGTCCCGGACCCGGACCGGTCCGTCCGCGACCGGGACGCGCGTCGTCGTGCCGTTGAGCCAGCTCACGACCGTCCCCTCCCATCCGCCGGCGGTCGGCGTCTCGACCTCGACCTCCAGCCGGTCGCCGTCGAGTCCGAGGAAGTCCGGGACCTCCATCGTCTCCGCGCCCGCGGCCGGCGGTTCGCTCAGCTCGAGCGCGCCGGCGAACCGCCGCACGCCGATCGCGCGCCGGCTCGCCGCCCGGACCCGCGCCGCGTCGATCGACGCCGCCGCCGGCCCGTCGTCCCCGGCGTCGACCCGCGCCCGCGCCTCCGCCGCGAGCACCCTCCCCGCCTCGCTCGACGCGGCCCGCGACGGGAGCGCCGGCAACGTGCGAACCGCCCACCGCGCGACGCCGCCGCGACGGTCGTCCTCGAGCGCCGCCACCGCCGCGCCGAGCCACCGCTGCATCGCGTCGCGGTCGCCGCGGAGCGCGTGGTAGGTGACGCGCTCCTCGAGCTGGAGGACCGGCGCCAGCTCGCGGTGCGCGTCCTCGATCTCCGCCCACGCCCGGTCCATCACCTCCCGCGTCGCCGCCAACTGCCGGCGCAACACGTCGAGGACGTCCTCCCGGAAGACCAGCCCGAACGGGTCGTGCGCTCGGACGAACGGCCCGAGCCAGAGGTCCGCCTCGAGGCCGGCGTGCGACCGCGGGAAGAACGCCAGCCGGAGCCGCCGGACCAGCTCCGGCTCGACGCGGGCCGCGAGCGAGAGGAGGCGCGCCAGCCGGACCATCTCCGGCCGCTCGGCCTCGACCCGGGCGACGAGCGCCGCGGCGTCGTCTCGCCGCCTCATCCGTCCCCTCCGATCGCGAGGTGGCGGCGGACGAGGTCGGCGCTCGTCGAGCGGTCCCACGGCACGATGGTCAGGGACCGCCCGAGGCCCCGCGGCCAGCGCCGGCGCGCGTACGGCACGAACGCGAGGAGCGGGCAGCCGGCCTCGTCGGCGCTCCGGACGAACGCGCGCCACTCGACGGCCGGGGCGCGGTCGCGCGCCGCGGGCGGACGCCCGATCCCGAGGTCGGTCACCACGACCACGGGCGTGCCGGTCGGCGGCGGGGTCCAGCGTCCCCACCCGGTCCGCGCCCCCCGACCGGCGCCGCGGCCCGGACACGCCATGAACCGGACCACGTCGACCTTCTCCCGCCCGACGGTGGCGCGCGCGTGCCGGAGGAGGTCCTCCTGGTCGCGGAAGAACGGCGCCATCGCCGCCCCGCGGTCGAGGAGGAGCTGCACCCCGTGCGCGAGCGTCCGGCGGCGAAGGAGCGGGAGCGCGCGGACCAGCCGCCGCGCCGCCACGTCGTCGATCAGCCGCGGGACGTCGATCTCGCGGGACGCCCCCGTCCCGGCGAGCACCTCGACCAGCACCGAGCGCGTCCAGCGCGGGACGAGGAGCGGATCGAGCGGCGGGCGCGAACGCGTCGGCGACTCCTTGCCGACGGGCATCGCGAACGCGCCGAGCCACGACGGCGGCGCGAGCGCTCCCTCCTCCGCGTCCGCGTCGACCCGTTCGAGCGGGGTGACCCGCGCCGGGAGCGGGAGTTCGTCGGCCGACTCGTCGGGCTCGTCCTCCTCCACGTCGAACGCGCGGCCTCCGTCGGTCGAGGCCGCCGCGATCGGCCGGGCCGGATCGGGCGCGCGGCCGTCGTCCCCCTCCTCTCGTTCGCCGCCGGCCGTGCCGCCGGGCGCGGACGAGAACCCGAGGCCGAGGAGCGCCGCCAGCTCGGCCCGCCGCTCCCGTGCGCCGCGGACCTCGCCGAGCGCGAGGAGCCAGTCGGCGAGGCCGACGTCGCTCGAGACCCTCGGGCGCCCGGCGTCAGGCATCCGGCTCGCTCTTCCGGAGGGAGACCTCCTCGACCCACCTCCACCGCGAGTCGTCGGGTGTCAGCCCGAGCTCGCGGCAGGCCCGGAGGGCGTCGAGGTACTCCGCCGTGCTCGGCGGACGCCCGCCCTCCCGCTCCGCCTCCTCCCGGAGGTCGTTCACCTTCCGGGCGACCGCACGGAACAGCTTCGTGTCGGCGTGCTCCTCCGCCGGCTCGAAGTCGGGCGCCGACTCGCCGTGGTGGCTCCAGGCGATCCGGACCAGCTCGTCCTCCCCTGGCGGTTCGAGCGTCAGGATCACGCACCGGCGGAGGAACGCGTTCGGGAGGCGGCGCTCGTCGTTCGTGGTGACGAACAGGATCGGCGCCGCCTTCGCGGCGACCGCGAAGCCGGTCTCCTCGACCCGGAACGAGAGGTTGCCGAGCGACTCGAGGAGCGAGTTCGGGACGTCCGGGTCCGCCTTGTCGATCTCGTCGAGCAGCACGACCGCCTCGTCGACCTTCGGGCCGAGCGCGGGGTCGATCGCCGCCGCCACGCCGGCGTCGCGCGCCGGCGCTCCCCGCTTCCTCGCGGACTTCCGGTCGAACGCCCACCAGAGCGCCCGCGGCCGGACGTAATGCTCGCGCACCGACGGGGACCGCTCGGCCGCCTCGCCGAGCTGCGCGTCGTGCAGCCGCTCGAGCGCGTCGAACTCCCACATCAGGTCGCGCGCCCGCGTGTCGTTCCGGACCGTCGCCTCGAGATACCGCCGGCCCATCCAGCGGGCGACGAACGGCGCGAGCGACGACTTCCCGCAGCCGGCCGGCCCGCGGAGCAGGATCGGCCGTCCGGCGGCGATCGCGACGTTCACCGCGAAGACGACGCGATCGGTCCAGCGGTAGACGCGGCCGTCCCGGCGATCCCCCGCCTCGGCGGTCGACTCCGGATACCCCGGCCCCGCGGGGGCTTCGAACGAGGTCGGCTCGAAACGGTCGGTCGGCATCGGAGCTCCCGGTCAGGACGCCCGCTCGAGGCGTCGCAGGTAATCCTCGTACTCTTCCTTCGCCCACCGCTCCCGCTCGAGCGGCAACTCGGGGCGGAGCGCCCATCGCCCTCCGGCGCCGTCCCCCGCCGCGTCCCGCAGCACGAGGAACGTGACGGTCGGGAACCGCCGCTGCAGGGCGGGGAGCGCGGTGAGGAGCGCGTCGTCCAGCGCGAGTCCGACGACGACCGGGTCGCCGTCCCGCTCGCGCCGGCGGAGCGTGCGGCGCAGCTCGTCCTCGCCGTCCTCCTCGAGGAGGCCGAGCCGGTCGCGGAGCGCGGCGCGGACCTGCTCGACGAGGTTGCACCGCTCCTGCGCGCCGACCTTGGCGCTGACGACCGCGACCTCCCAGCTCCAGCCGGGGAGGTGGGCCGAGGCGCGGCGCGCGTACATCTCCGGCGTGAAGAGCAGCTCGCGGCCGGCGACCACGGCCGCGCGGCCGGACGCCCCCTTCGCGCGGTCCTGCAGCTCGAGGGCGGCCCGGCGGCTGACCCAGTTCGGGGAGAGGAGGTCGAACAGCTCCCGGACCCGCGCGGCGTCGAGCGCGCGCCGGAGCTCGCGGGCGGCCTTGAAGACGCCCGAGAAGTCGGTGAGCATCAGCGCGCGCGCCAGCCGCTCGGACGTGTCCGCCTCGGTCCAGCCGTCCGTCGTCGTCCCGATCGCCTCCGCCGCCGCGCGCCGGACCTTCCACGAGCCGCCGTCGACCAGCGTCACGACCTGCTCCTCGAGGCGCTCGAACGGCGTCGCCGGGAGGTCGACGTGGGCCTTCAACGCGTCGAGCTTCGGCCGGAGCAGGCCGAGCGTCGCGTCGACCGTCGTCCCCTCGACGTGCTGGACCTTCGCCGCGAACTGGATGTCGCCGTACCGCCCGGCCCCGAGCGCCTCGACGGTCACTCCCTCGAGCCGGACCGGGAGGAGAGGGAAGTCCGGCCGCTCGTGGGTCCAGCGGTGGAAGAGGTTCGAGACCTCGAAGGAGACGAACTCCGACCGGAGCGCCGCCGGCGAGAAGAGGACGATCGCGCCGTGGCAGTACTCGACCCAGTTGCTGATGCAGCCGAACCAGTCGTCGCCGGCGTGGAGCCGCTCCCGATCGAGCAGGACGTCGAAGCCCTCCCCGTCGAGGGCCGCGGCGAGGGCGTCGAGGAACGCGCCCGCCCCCGCCTCCTTCGCGCTGTGGCTGATGAAGATCCGCGGCCGCACCCCGTGCCTTCCTCCCGGCGTCGTCCGGAACGCCGGCCCAGCGTACGGATTCCGTCGGAGCGACGCGCCGCCGACCCCGAATTCGGGACGCGGGGACCTTCGCCGGCCCTCCCCCGAGACGAGGAGAGGGGCCGCGGTCCCTCGACCGCGGCCCCCGCGCTCGGTCGGCGGCGACTCCGCCGAGTTCAGTGGCCGAGCGTCCCGTGGATCGCGTTCGTCAGCGAGAACCCGGTCGGCGTCGACGGCTCGACGATCCCGGCCTGCATCGCGAACCTCGTCCCGACCATCGACGCGCTCGACGGGGCGGCGAACGTCACGCTCCACGCGCCGGCCGGGTTCGTCCAGAGGTTCGCCGCCGGCACGAAGTGGCCGGGGGCGAGGTCGAGGTAGAAGAGGCAGCCGTGGGCGGCGGCCGCCGGCTTGGCGTGCGGGAGCGAGAGGAAGAGGATCCCCGGCGCCTGGCTCGCCGCGCCGTTCAGCGTGACGGTGTCCGACCCGCCGAGGTTCGGCCGACCGTTCATCGTCAGGTCCGGACGGGTCGGGCCGTAGCCGAAGCCGACCGGGAACTGGTACGCCCGCGGCGTCGCGGCGGCGGTCGTCAGCCGCGCCGACACCGACGCGTCGACCCGGGCGCGGGCGCCCTTCGCCTTCGACGCCGCCTCGACGGAGATCTGCGCGCGGAGCTGGTACTCCCCGTTCTTCGTGAACGTCACGACCTCGTTGAAGGTCTGGTACCAGCCGAGGTTCGAGGTCGCCTTCCACTCGAGCGGCGCGAACCCGCTCGGACCGGAGAGCCGCAGCAGCAGCGAGTTCTTCGCGTCGACGAGCCCCGCCTTCTGGAGGCTCAGGTGGACGTGCCCCCGGAGCCGCATCGCCGCGCCGCCCGCCGGCAGCCCGATCACGTTGAAGTCCATCACGACCGAGTCGGTCGACGACGTCGTCACCTCGTTGCCGGCCGCGCCGACGCGCAGGTCGGCGACGCACGACGCCGCGACGTGGAGGCCGCTGATCGCGTACGTGTCGTCGTCGAACTCGAGGAACTCCGACCGTCGCTCCGGTGGCGCCAGCCGAGGCGCGGGTCCGGCTCGTAGAGAGCGCCGACCGACCCCTTCTCGCCGAGCCCGAACGCGCGGACGAGCAGCTCCGCGACGCCGAGACCGAGCGCGAGCCCGAGTCCGACCAGGGAAAGGCGCTTCAGGATCGTTCGCGACACTTCGGATCGCCGCTCCGTCCGGGAACCGACCGGACCGGATGCGAGTCCCCCGGCCGTCGGCGCGGCCCCTCGTTCGGCGCGGGGGTCGGCCGGACCGGCGGCCCCTCCCCGTCGCCGTCCGTTTTCGGCCGCGCGGCTGGCCCCGTCCCGGATCGCGGGGAATACTGGGCTGTCCATCTTTTGGAGCCCGCTCCGATGCCGACCGCCGCCCCCGCCACCGACCGCGACGTCCTCACCCCCCGGGCTCGGACGTTCCTGGCCGATCTGACGCGGTCGCTCCGCCCCCGGCTCGACGCGCTCCTCCGCGCCCGCCGGAGCCGTCAGGCCGCGCTCGACCGGGGCGCGACGCTCGGCTTCCTCGGCGAGACCCGGGCGCTCCGACGCGCGGTCTGGAAGGTCGCCGCGCCGCCGGACGCGCTGCGCCGCCCGGGCGTCGAACTGGTCGGGCCGGCCGACCGGAAGGGGCTCGCCGTCGGGCTGGGGGCGGGCGCGGAGGCGTACGTCGCCGATTTCGAGGACTCGAGCGCGCCGACGCGACGGAACGCGCTCGAGGGCCAGCGGAACCTCGCCGACGCCGTCCGGCGCACGCTCGTCCACGAGGACGTGGCGCGCGGGAATCGGGTCCGCGTCGACGACCGCGCGGCGCCGATCGTGGTCCGACCGCGAGGACTCCACCTCGTCGAACGGACGCTCCTCGTGGACGGTCGACCGATCCCCGCCCCGCTGGTCGACGTCGGGCTCTTCCTGTTCCACGACGCGGCGGAGCTTCTCGCCCGCGGTTCGCTCCCCCTCCTCTGCCTGCCGAAGCTCGAGAGCCACTTCGAGGCGCGCTGGTGGAACTCCGCCCTCGTCCGAGCGCAGGAGGCGCTCGACCTGCCGCTCGGCTCGGTCCGCGTGGTGGTCGAGATCGAGACGCTCCCGGCGGCGTTCGAGATGGACGAGATCCTGTTCGAACTCCGGAACCACGCCGCCGCGCTCGGCTGGGGAGCGCGCGACCTCGCGCTCTCGTACGTGAAGGTGCACCGGACCCGCCGCCGCGCCGTCCTCCCCGACCGCGGTCAACTCACGACCGCGCAGCCGTTCCTCGCCGCCGCCTCCCGGCTCCTGGTCCGGACCTGCCGCCGCCGCGGCGCGGTCGCGATCGGCGGCCTGTCGGAGCACGCGCCGGACGCGGACGGCAAGGCGCCCGACGCGCTCCGCTCGGAGAAGGAGCGCGAGGGACGGTGCGGGTTCGATCGGACGCGGGTCTCGCACCCGGCCCTCGTGCAGGAGGCGCGCGAGGAGCTCCTCGACGGCGCCCGGTCGGCGGACCCGACGCGCCTCGAACGCGTCGAGGTGACGGCGGCCGAGCTGCTCGCCGAGCCGGTCGGGACCCGGACCGAGTCGGGCCTGCGCCGGAACCTGCGGGTCGGGGTCGTCGCCGTCGAGTCGTGGCTGCGCGGCGTCGGACGCGTCGAACTCGACGGCCGGTCGGAGGACACGGCGTCGGCGGAGATCTGCCGCGCGCAGGTCTGGCAGTGGCTCCGGCACGGCGCGACCCTCTCGGACGGCCGCCTCGTGTCGCCGGGATTCGTTCGGACGCTCCTCGACGAGGAGACGCGCGCGTTCGAGGGCGGCCGGTTCGCGGAGGCGAGAGACCTGATGGCGCGGCTCTGCTTCGCCGAACGCCTCGCCGACTTCTTCACGCTCGAGGGGTACGACCTCCTCGAACCGATCCCGACCGACGCCCTCGACCTCTCCCGCGAGAAGACGCGATGACCGCAAGCCTCCTCTGACCGACCCTCCGAAGCAACGGGACCGCCGGGCCCGGGACCCTCCCCCCCGCTTCCGCGCCCCGCGTCCCCTTCACGTCCGCCCGGGCCTCGCCTGCCCACCCGGGCGGACGTTTTTCCTTCGCGTGGAGCGGTCGTGGCGCTGCGCTGGGCTGAAGGTCGCTGCGCGGGCCGGTGACACCGCTGCGCGGGGCAGGGGGTACTTCGCGTGGTGCGTCGGGCCGCTGCGCGGGGCGTACCGCTGCGCGCGGGGCGGTGAACGCGTACGGGAGGGGAGGGGGCGTTCGCTGACGGCCCGGCCCCTCGGGGGGAGGAGC
>JAUIEL010000074.1 GCA_030428825.1 bacterium | reverse complement strand
CGGCTCGGGGTAGGTCGGAACGCCGACCTCCGTCCACGTCGCCCCGCCGTCGGTCGACCTGTGGATCTTGTCGCCGAAGTGCTCGTGGTGGGCGGCAGCGAAGAGCGAGCCGCGTCCGTCCGGGAGGACCACGGTGAAGTGGACCCCGGGCATCGACGCCCGTTCGATGCTCCAGCCCGACGCGCCGCGCCGGACGGAGAAGAGCCCCTTCCGGGTCGCCACGTGGATTCGATCGCTCATCTTCCTCTTCCTCCGGGGGATCGGGACGCCGTGGGGTCTCGGTGCCGCGCGACGCTCAGCCGCCGGAGAGGGCCTGCATGACGTGGACGTCGGCCCCCTCGGGAATCGCGTCGGACAGGCCTTCTCGGTCGACGACGGCGCGACCGCCGACGAACACGACCATGTGGTGGCGGAGGTGGCCCTGGTCGTCGAGCACGTAGCTCCGCGCCGCCGGGTTCTCGGCGAAGGCGTTCTCGAGGACCTCGCGCACGGTCCGGCCCGGCACGTCCTGCTCGGGGCAGGCGACGTGGCGCTGGATGTTCTGCGTGTAGACCACCCGGACCATCGCGCGGGATCCTATCACTCCTCGAGAGCGCGCTTCCGGCGGACGGTTCGTTCCGCCCGCCGAGGCGTCTCACCGAATCTCGAGAAGTTCCGGCCGCGGTCAGCCCCCCGAGCCGAAGACGTTGTCCGAGAAAACGTTGGCGCCCGGCGCGGTCTGATCGTCGAGGTCCGGGCCGCCGCTCTTCCTCACCCGGTTGCCGTGGAACGAGTTGCCGGTCCCGAAGACCTGGAGCCCCTCGGCGGCGGACTTCCGGATCCGGTTCGCGACGTACGACCCGTGGTCCCCATCGGAGAGGACCCGGACGCCGCAGTCGCCGGCCTTCTCGACGCGGTTCCCGGAGACGAGCAGCTCCTCTCCGCCGAGCAGGAGGCCGTGGTGCCCCGTCTTCCGGACGACGTTGTCGGCGAGCACGTGTCCCGCGGTCCCGCTCTGGACCTGGATCCCCTCCTGGCCCGCGCCGACGATCGAGGCGTCGACGATCGTCGTGAAGAGCGCGCCGTCGGTGACCCGGATCGCGATGCCCGGCGCCTTCCGAATCCGGACCCCGACCACGAGCGTCCCCTCGGTCGCCTCCCCGATCCGACCGACGCGGACGCCCGACTGGGTGCCGCCGTCGACCCGGCAGTTCGACACGGTGTTCTGGAGGCCCGAGACGGAGATCCCGTCGTTCACGACGTCCTTCACCCGGGTCCCCTCGACGTGGCAGCCGTTCGTGCCGACCAGCCGGACGCCCGTCGTGCCGCGGACGGTCCGGGAGTCGCGTACGCGGCACGCCGCGCTCGCCTCGATCCGGACCCCGGTCACGCAATCGACGAAGACGCAGTCGTCCACCTCGACGCCGTACGCCCCTTTCACGTCCAGGCCGGTCAGGCCGTCGCGGATCGTCAGGCGCTCGAGACGGATCGCTCCGCCTCCGACGACGGTGAAGATCGTCGGGGGGACCTCCCCGCCCTCGGGCATCGCCGGAGGAGGGCTCTCGACCACGACCTTCCCCTTGCCGCGGATCGTCAGGTCCTCCACGCCGAGCAGGTCGACGGTCTCGTGGTACGTCCCCGCGGAGAGGAGGACGACGTCGCCGGGGACGGACGCGTCGACCGCGGCCTGGATCGTCTCGTACTGGCCGGGGACCTTCCGCTTCGCGGCGGTCGCCTCGGCGGGGAACAGACCGGCCGCGGCGAGCGCGGCGGCGGTGAGGAGGATCGGACGGCTCATGGTTTCGGCCTCGGGTTCTTCGGTTCGACGTCACCGGTCGAACGTGCGGGCTCCCGACGCGGGCCGACGACGTTCTCGCGGATCGCTTCGCCGGAGACGAGGCGAGGGCGGCCGGGGACTCGCCCCGGCCGCCCTCGCCGTTTCGGAACCCGGACGTCAGTTCGTGGTGCCGACGCTGTTCCCGGAGTAGACGTTCACGCCCGGGGCCATCTGGTCGTTCAGGTCGAGGCCGCCGTTGTTCTTCGCCTTGTTCTTGTGGAGGGAGTTCGTGGAACCGAACAGGACGATCCCGTCGAGGGCCGACTTCTTCACGACGTTCGCGTGGTAGAGCCCGGAGTCGGCCTCGTCCTCGATGCGAATCCCGACCAGGCCGGACTTCTTCACCTTGTTCCGGCTGACGACCATGTCCTCGCCGTCGAGCTCGAGGCCGTCGGTGGCCGCGCCGCGGACGGAGTTGCCGTCGATCAGGTGCGCGGTCGACGCCGACGCGACGTTGATGCCGTCGTCCCCGGCGTTCTTGATCGTGTTCTCGAGGATCGAGCAACCGGTCGAGAGGTTCCCGACGAGGATGCCGTCGTTCCCGGAGTTCTCGATCTCGTTGTCGAGGACGAGGGCCGCGGTCGCCGGCGTCCCCGGCTCGCCGAGCCGGACGCCGTACGACCCCGCGTCGACGATCTCGCAGTCGGTGACCGAGTGCTGCGTGCCGCTGGCGTACACGCCGTTGACGGCCGCCCGGAGGATCACGGTCTCCTCGACGTGGCACGCGATCGACTGGCTGATGGCGACGCCGTTCCCGCCGACGTCCGTGATCTTCGAGTCGACGACCCGGCCGTTGGCGCACGCCTCGAACCAGAACGCGGTGAGGTCCATGTCCTTCACCCGCAGGTCCTCGGCGATCACCTTCAGGCTCCAGAACGCGTGGACGGCCCGGTCGGCGTTCCGCAGGACGAGGTCCTCGATCCGGACGGTGTCGGACGTCTCGACGTAGATGAGGTCGACGTTGGCGTCGCTGCCGTCGAGGATCACCTTGCCGTCCCCGCGGATCGTCAGGTCGGTCTTGTTGATGATCTCGATCGACTCGAAGTACGTCCCTTCGTCGATCTCGACGATGTCGCCGGGATTGGCGGCGTCGACGGCCGCCTGGATCGACGCGAACTGGCCCGGCACTTTCAGTTTCGCCCCGATGGCGTCGGCAGAAAGAAGGATGCTGGCGGCGGCGGCGAGGGCGGCGGTGGAGGAGCGGAGGTTCATCGTTCGGTCCTTTCGAAGACGGTTCTCGATGCGAATCGAGGGGAGACGCCCCGCCGCGGCGCGCTTCCCGACATCGAATCCCGTACTTTCTCGAAAGGAACCGGAGAGGCCTCAGACCGGCCCGAGACGCCCGGACGGACGCCCTCAGCCGCCGATCGCGCGCTCCGTCGCGGCCCGGATCCGCTCCGCCAGCGCCGTCCGCGCGTCCCGCTGCTGCCGGAACAGGTCGTCCGCCGCCCGACCCGTCCCGACGATCCGCCGGTCGAGCACCCGACGGAACTCGTCCCGCAGCGCGGTCATCGGGTCGTAGCCGGTCCAGAGGTCGGCCGGCATCGGGTGCTTCTCGAGGAAGGTCTTCAGGTCCGCGACGACCCGCTCGACGTCCCCTTCGGCGCACTCGACGAGGAGGTCGATCTGGTGCCTCAGCGAGAAGAGCCCCTCGGCGACCGATCCGTAGTCGTACCGGGCGAGGCGAGCGGGGAACTCGACGTCCGGCGGCGTCACCAGCGTGAACGACACCGCCTCGACGAGGCCGCGGTACTGGCGGTACGCCAGGAACGCCTGCTGGTTCCGATCGTGCTGCTTGTTCAGCGCCCACCGCTTGCCGACCTCCGGCGCGAAGTTCGAGACGAAGTCACCGAGCATCGCGTCGTAGAAGAAGACCTCCTCCGAGGTCCCGGCCGTGCGATCGAGCGCCTCGTAGAACGACTCCTCCCCGTACGGGCCCCAGTTGCGCCACGTCTCGAGGAATCGCGCGTAGAGGTCGGCCGTCGGGTCGATGTCGAGGCGGCGCTGGATCTCCGCGATCGCGAGCTCCGCCTCCGGCAGCGTCCCCTCCAGGAGGGCCTCCAGCCGGACGGTCTCCTCCAGCAGGTCGACGGTCGGCGCCCGCTCCCTCTTCAACGCGGCGTTCAGGGCCCGGTTCTTCTCGTCGATCCCCATCAGCTCGCGGAAGCCGAACCGGTAGACGAGCTCCTTCGGGAGCGGGAACCGGCGGGGACCCGACGGTCCCTTCCCCTTCGCGTTCCGCGCCTTGAAGCGCTGGGTCTCCCGCGGGGCGTCCGGCCAGACGAGCGCCGCGGCCATCCGGCGCAGCCCGGCGAGCCGGACGTCCTCGTCGTCGCCGCCGGCGCGGAACTCGGGGACCTCCTCGGCGACGCGGACCACGATCCCCTCCAGCGCCACCGCCGCCTTCTTCCCCCGGTGCTTCGCGGCCCACTTCTTCACCGCCAGCTCGAGCGGCGACGGTTCGGGCGACTTCGGCCGGCCGGCGACGGCGACGCCCGCCGGGACGCAGAGCGCCAGGAAGACGGTGAACGAACGGGTCAGCGACGGACGGATCGGTCGCACGGGCGGACCTCCCGAGGATTCTCTTCGGTCGGGGGACGGGCGGGCTGAAGGGGTCGAGGTCGTTCCGGGAGCCGGGGGCGCGCCGGCCCCGGGCCCTCTCTCCGAAGTCGCTTTCTACGACACCGGTACCCGGCCGGTAACTCCGCTCTTCCTCTCCGCGCCGGATCTTCCGGAGATTCCGCTACGATCCGCCCCATGGTTCGACTCCCCGGTCCCGGCGACGTCCCGCCCGTCACCTTCCGCAACTTCGTGACCGAGCTCGCCTCGACGGCGCTCGTCTGCCTCGGGGCGATCCGGAGCCCGGTCACCGGGGAGAAGACGGTCGACCTGGCGCGCGCCGAGCACGTCGTCGGACTGCTGGAGATGCTCGTGCTGAAGACCCGGGGAAACCTGGAGCGGGACGAGGAGGAGTACCTCGTCACGGCGCTCACGGACCTTCAGGGGAAGCTTCAGGAGGCGAAGGAGGGGGCGTGAGCTCGGCGCCGAGGTACTCCTTCCAGCGCCGGATCGAACGGATCTGCGACGGCGGCATCTGCTCGGGGGCCGCGTACAGGAGATAGCCGAACCGTTCGCCCGTCCGGAGGCGGAGCGCCCGCGCCGCCGCGGCCCGGACCCGCGCGTCGTCCCCGGAGAGCCGGCGGACGAGGTCGCGCTCGGCCGGGACGTGGACGTCGTCCTGCAGCGGGTCCGCCTGCGCCAGGCCGGCCAGGAAGTCGACCAGCTCGACCGGGGAGATCGAGACGTCGACGCCGAACAGCACCGGGTTCAGCGTCACGCCGAAGTCGAACGTGCCGCGGTCGGAGAGGTGGGTCAGGTCGGCCGCGTGTTCCCGGAACCCCGGGTCGCCGAAGAGCGGGTACCGGACGTCGAGCAGGCGATCGCCGTCCCGGCGGAACAGCTCGTGGACGTAGAGCGGCCCGACGCCGAACTCGCTCCGCTCCTCCTGCCAGACGTCGAGGAGCCCGTCCTTCAGCCCCGCCCAGTACAGCCCGCGGTAGCCGCCGAAGCCGACCTGCACGAACTTGGTCGCGCGGAGGTTGAACTCGAGTCCCTCCGAGACGCCGACCGCCACGTCGACCGTCTGGGCCAGATCGAGGCCCCGGTCCTTGACGTAGGCGCAACCCGGGGCGACGCTCCCCGCGAGCAGCAGGACGGACAGGAATCGACTCACGCGTACGGGCGCTCCCTCGCTCGGGGCAGCGGCGGGCGAAGACGGTTCTACGCCGCCGCCGCGCCGCGATCAACGGTCACCGGTACGCGGCGATCCCCGTCACCGCCTCTCCGAGGATCAGCGTGTGGATCTCGTAGGTCCCCTCGTACGTGTGGACCGACTCGAGGTTCTGCGCGTGGCGCATCGCGGAGTACTCGTCCAGGATGCCGTTCGCGCCGAGGATCTCGCGGCAGGTCCGCGCGATGTCGAGCGCCATCTTGACGTTGTTCCGCTTGGCGAGGGAGATCTGCTGCGCGGTCACCTTCCCCTCGTCCTTGAGCTGGCCGAGCCGGAGGCAGAGGAGCTGCGCCTTCGTGATCTCGCTCAGCATGTCCGCGAACTTCCGCTGGTTCAGCTGGAAGCCGGCGATCGGCCGGTCGAACTGCGTCCGCGACTTCGCGTACTGGAGCGCCTCGTCGAAGCACCCCTGCGCGGCGCCGACCCCGCCCCACGCGATGCCGTAGCGCGCCTGGTTCAGGCACGACAGCGGGCCGGTGAGCCCCTTCGCGCCGGGGAGGCGGTTCTCCTCCGGCACCTCCACGTTGTCGAGCACGAGCTCGGAGGTGACCGACGCGCGGAGCGACAGCTTCCCCTTCATCTCCGGCGCCGAGAACCCCTTCGTCCCCTTCTCGACCAGGAAGCCGTTGATGCCGTCGTCCGTCTTCGCCCAGACCACCGCGACGTCGGCGAGCGACCCGTTGGTGATCCACATCTTGTTGCCATGGAGGCGCCAGCCGCCGTCGGACCGCGTCGCCCGCGTCTCCATCCCGCCGGGGTCCGAGCCGTGGTCCGGCTCGGTCAGCCCGAAGCAGCCGATCTTCTCCCCCTTCGCCATGGCCGGGAGCCACTTCCGCTTCTGCTCCTCGCTGCCGTACCGGAAGATCGGGTACATGCAGAGCGCGCCCTGGACCGACGCGTACGAGCGGACGCCGGAGTCGCCGCGCTCGAGTTCCTGCATGATCAGGCCGTAGGCGACGTTGTCGAGCTCGGCGCAGCCGTACTCCTCGGGGAGGTTCGCCCCGAAGACGTTCAGCTCGCCCATCATCGGGCCGAGCTCCCGCGGGAACGTCCCCTCGCGGGCGTGGTCGGCGATGATCGGCACCACCTTCTCGGACACGAAGTCGCGGATCGTGTCGCGCACCAACCGCTGGTCCTCGGTCAGCAGCGCGTCCATGTCGAAGAAGTCGATGCCGCGATAGTCGCTCATGTCTCTCACTCGAGATGGGGGTCGGAAGGAAGCCCGGCATCTTAGCACGCGCCCCCCGAAAGGGCGGCCCGCGGCGCCCGGGACGACAAAAAGCCGCACCCTCCCGCCCGAGCGCCTCGAAACGGGCGCGGACGCGGTTCTGACGCCCGCGCGGGCTGCTACCCTCCGCGCATGAAGCGCGTGAGATGGTGGCTCCTCGGACTCCTCGGGGTCGGTGCGGCGGGATCCCTGGCCTGGATCTGGTCCCTCGCCACGGTGTTCGGGGCGGCCGAGAAGAGCGGGCAGGAGAAGGTGATGGCGACCGGCCTCGTCGGGGTGCTCACCCTGGCGCTGCTGTTCGTCTGGCTCCTCCTCCTCTCCGGCTGGTCCCTCCGGACGCGGCTCTCGATCGTCGTCGCGGGGGCGGTCCTCGCCGCGGCCGCGGGGGGGTTCCTCGAGATCCGGGGGGTGACCGGCGACCTCGTGCCGATCGTCGGGCTGAAGTCGTCCCGGCCCGAGCTGACCGTGGACGTCCCGCCGCCCGCTGCGGAGGCGGGAGAGACCGCGGCTCCCCCGGCCGCTCCTCGGTCGGCGTTCCCGCAGTTCCGCGGGGTCCGGCGGGACGGACACGTCGACGGCGTGACGCTCGCCCGCGACTGGGCCGCGCGCCCGCCGCGCCTGGTCTGGGAGCGCGAGGTCGGCGCCGGCTGGTCCGGCTTCGCGGTCGCGGGGAACGACGCGATCACCCAGGAGCAGCGCGGCGACCGGGAGTGCGTCGTCTGCTACGACCGCGACACCGGGACGCCCCGCTGGCTGCACGCCGACGACGCGCGGTACGACGACGTGGTCGGCGGGGTCGGCCCGCGCGCGACGCCGACGATCGACGGGGACCGCGTCTTCACGCTCGGCTCGACCGGCCTCCTGAACGCGCTCGACCGGGCGACCGGCGCGCCGGTCTGGCGCCGCGACGTCCTGGCCGACCACGACGCGGTCCGGAACGAGTGGGGCATGAGCGGATCGCCGCTCGTCCACGGCGACGTCGTGATCGTCTTCGCCGGCGGCGACGGCGCGATCGCGGCGTACGACCGGGAGACCGGCACCCCTCGCTGGAGCGGCGGGAGCGACCGCGCCGGGTACTCGTCGCCGCTGCTCGCCACCCTCGCCGGCGTCGAGCAGGTCGTCGCGCTCCAGGGGAAGTCGGTCGCGGGGTACGACGCACGGGACGGCCGCGAGCTCTGGTCGACCCCGTGGTCCCGGCTGCAGCCGAACGTCGCGCAGCCCCTCCCCCTCCCCGGCGACCGACTCCTCGTGTCGAGCGGATACGGCGTCGGGAGCGCGCTGTTCCGGATCGGCCGCGAGGACGACGGCTCGCTCGCCGCCGAGGAGGTCTGGCGGAGCCGGGCGCTGAAGGCGAAGTTCGCGAACTTCGTCGAGCGGGACGGTTTCGTCTACGGCATCGACGACGGGATCATGGTCTGCGTCGAGGCGGAGACCGGCCGGCGCGCCTGGAAGGGCGGCCGCTTCGGACACGGCCAGCTCCTCCTCGTCGGCGACCTCCTCCTGCTGACCGAGGAGCAGGGGGACGTCCTCCTCGTCGAGGCGAGCCCCGACGCGCTCCGCGAGGTCACCCGGTTCTCCGCGTTCGACGAGAAGCAGTGGAACCCCCCGGCGTTCGCGGCGCCGCACCTGTTCGTCCGGACCGCCGATCGGGCCGCGTGCTACGAGTTGCCGCTCGAGTGACGCCGCGCCGGACCGCGCGGAGGGGGGCGGTTCGTCGATTCGGCCGAGACGCCGGCGCCGTCGCGCGGATGCGAGGGACATGAGGAGGATCGAGGACTACCGCGACTGGACGTCGCTCGACTACGTGAAGGTCGGCGGCGGCGTGTCGCTCCTCCTGCTCGGCGTCATCGGCGTCCTGCTCTGGGGGCGACGTCAGGCGCGCGAGGACGCCACGTGGACGGAGACCCCGTGCGTCGTCCTCTCGACCGACGTCTCGATCCTCGCGGGGGAACGGCGGGCGTCGCGGTTTCGGTACTCGATCGCGACCTCGTACCGGTACGAGGTCGACGGGACGACGTACGAGGGGCGCGGGTTCGGGAAGCCGGAGGCGTTCCCGTCCGGGCTCGACTTCCTCGACGCCCAGGAGTTCAGCCGGGCCGGCGACGCGAACGGGACGGCCGACCGCTGCCGGGTCGACCCCGACGATCCGAGCCGCTCCGTCTTCCGGGTCCTGGACCCGGAGAGCACCGTCGTCCCGATGCGGATCGCCCTGGTCTCCCTCGCCGTCTTCCTCCTGGTCTTCGTCTACGGTCTCCAGCGGGGGATCCGCCTCGGGTGGCTCACCGACCACCGCTGAGACGCCCGCGAGAGCCGTTCGACATGGAGCGCCGCCCCACCTAGCAGCCCGTTGAAGAAGTCATGCGGGGCTGCGGCGGCTCCTCGCGGCCGATCTCTTCGTTGACCCCATCATCCGGATCGAGATGAATCGGCGATTCGCCTCCGGATGCGCGCCTTGATCTCGGCCGCGAGGAACTCGCCTCGCACCCACAGCACTTCTTCAACGGACTGCTAACCTGTGGGCCTGGAACGCCGGGGGGCGCGAGAACCTCGGCTCGGAACACCGCAGAAGGTCGGGTCGATCGAGATGTCCAACGCACCGTCTCCCGCCGGCGTCGTCCGGGGGGTGATCCTCCTCCTCGCCGCGCTCGCCGCCGCCGGCTGCTCGGCGACCCACGTCGTCGACGCCGGCCCCGCCGACCGCGCGCTCCTCGAGGAGCTGCCGCGCACCCTCGATCCGGACCCGTTCTGGGTGCCGGCCGAGATCCGATTCCAGGGCGCGCTCCACTCCGGCCAGTCCCTCCCCGCGCGCGCCGAGTCGGGCGGCGGGGACGTCTTCCACCTCCCGGTCTTCCCGGTCGTCCGCGAATCGCTGCAGGCCGCGGTCGCCTCGTCGTTCGCGGCGCCGTACCGGCCGGACGCCTACGACGTCGCGCTCCACCTCGACGCCCGCTCGGACGCGCTCGAGATCGAGTTCAACCTGCTGAAGGTGCTGATGCAGCACGAGGGGAGCGGGGGGGAGATGTCGTGCACGCTGAACGCGGTCGGCGTCGTCAAGTTCCCGGCGCCGAGCACGCGCGTCCTCGCGCGGATCCCGGTCGAGGTCCACGCCACGGGGATGGTGGCCGAGGACGGCAGCGGCTTCGAAGGGCGCCCGAACCCGCTCTGGAGCGCCGCGGTCGAGCTCGCCCGGGAGTACGCGGTCCGCCTCCGCGGCCCCGAGATCCGGGACACGTTCCGCAACCGCGAGCTCTGGATCGACCGCGTCCACTCGACGACCGGACGGCCCGCTCCGAAGGACATGCCGAACGCCGAGTTCGACGCCAGCGTCCGCGAGGGGAAGTACGTCGAGGTCGTCCGGCTCGTCCGCCGCTGACGGTCCGGTCGCGGCCTACCGCGGCCGCACCCACCCGCAGTAGCGGCACTGCGGATCGAGCATCCAGCAGTCGAGCTCGACCCACTCCCCCGACGGCGTCCGGTGCAGCGGATGCGCGTGGACCTGGCCGTCCTCGCGCGTCTTCCGGCCGCGGTCGCCGGTGCGGGGACAGTACTCGCCGCCGCACGTCGGGCACCGCTCGGTCCCCTCGACGTCCCCCCCCGGGCCGAGGCGGCAGCGGACGGCGCTCCGCGAGTCGACCGGGCAGCAGACGACCGTCAGCGCGGTCTCGTTCCCCGCGGCGTCCGCGAACGCGACCTCGATCGGCGCGTGCGTCGGGCCCGGGCCGGACTTCCACCCGGTCAGCTCGGCGAGGGAACGGCCGACGCTCACCTCGACCGGCCCGCCGCCCGCCCCGCCTCGGGACGACCCCGCCACCGTGAGGCGGGAGAGCGGCTCGGAGGGCGTGACCCGGAGGTGCGCGACCCCGCCGCGATCGACGAACTCGAGCGTCGCGGTCGGCGGCGTCACGTCGATGCCGTGCCCGCTCGTGATCTCCGCCGACGTGTTGCCGGCGGCGTCGACGAGGACGATCCGGTACGCGTCGTCGCCGGCGCGCGCGGGGAGGTCGCGCGCCTCGAACCGCCGCCCCTCGACGACCGCGGCGCGGCCGTCGACCTCGACCCGGGCGAGCTCCTCGTCGGCGCGTCCCGACAGATGGACCGCCTCCAGCCGACGCCCGGCGCCGAGCACCGGCTCGAACGCGAGCGCGCCGGGCGCCTCGAGGGCCGGCGGGCGGCGGTCGACGCGGAGCTCGACGGTCGCCGGCTCGCTCCGGTGGCCCGCGCGATCGACCGCGGCGACCTCGATCACGAACGGACCGTCGCCCGCCCCGTCGAGCCCGACCCGATCCCGGAACGAGCCGTTCGCCTCGGTGTGCGGGCGGCCGGCGCCGACCTCGACGCCGTCGCGGAGGAGCCGCCACTCGACCTCGTCGCCGACGTGCGCGTCCTCGACCCGCCCCCGGAGCGAGAGCTCGTCCGCCCGGGTCACCGTCCACGCCCGCGGCTCGGAGAGGGAGACCGCCGGCGGCGTGAGGTCGGCGACGATCGTGAAGCTCCCCTCGCCGATCGGCTCGTCCTCGGTCGGCCAGTACCAGCGGAACGCGTTCTCCCCCTCCTCGAGCTCGACCGTCGTCGCCGCCGCACCGCCGTCGACCGGCACCTCGCGCCGGTCGCTCCCCCGCCCGAGCCAGAGTCGGTCGACGCCCCCCGCGGTCGCGACCTCGACCTCGACCTCGGCGGCGCCGCGCCCCGTCAGCCAGCCGTCCCCCGCGCCGCCCCGCACCGCGTCGGCGATCGACACCACGCTCGGCCGCGGCGTCGCCCGCTTCAGCTCGAGCACGTCGGACGCGAACCCGAGCTCCGGCACGCGGACCTGGAGGCGGTTCGTCCGCCCCTCGATCGGGACGCCGAGCACGAGGCGCTCGCCGTCCCAGGTCGAGGTGAACGCTCCCTCGGCGAGCGGCTCGCCCCCGCGCAGCACCTCGATCTCCAGCGCCTCGCGCGCCTCGGGGGAGAGGTTCGCGAGGTCGAGCCGGATCTCGACGGCGTCCGCCTCGACCTCGGCCCCGCCGGCGAGCGGCTCGTCGTCGGCGCCGAAGAAGCCCGCGAGGACGACGCTCGGGAGCGGCGCGACGGTCGCCGGCCGAGCGACCCGCGGCGAGACGGACGCCGGGTCGGGCGATCCGTCCGGACCGTCCGACCCGTCGTCGCGCAGGAACCACGTCGCGACCGCCGCCGCGGCGAAGACGAGCAGCAGGAGCGCCGCGAACCGGGCGGGCGCCGGGCTCCGCTCGAGGTCGCGCAGGAACTCCTGGGCCGAGGCCGGGCGGCGCGACGCGTCCTCCTCGACGCAGCGCATGATCGCCCGCCGCAGCCGCGACGGGACGTTCTTCGCCTGCGGCGACGTCGGGGAGAGGCCGGTCGCCAGGTGGTAGAGCGTCTTCCCGAGCGAGTAGAGGTCCGACCGCTCGTCGGCGCGGCGGGAGTGGTCGTGCTGCTCGGGCGGCATGTAGAGCGGCGACCCTCCGCCCGCGCGCGACGACGAGAGGGTGTGGTCGCCGACGCTCCGCGCGAGGCCGAAGTCGGCGAGCTTCGGCTCGCCGGTCTCGGTGAGGAGGATGTTGTGCGGCTTGATGTCCCGGTGGATCACGCCCTTCGAGTGCGCGAACGCGAGGGCGCGGCCGATCTTCCGGGCGACCTCGACGACCTCCTCGACCGGCAGCGGACCGTCCCGCTCGAGCTTCTCCCGCAGCGAGCCGCCGGCGGCCCACTCGAGGACCAGGAAGTCGCCGTGCTCGTCCCGGCCGGGCTGGAGGAGCTTCAGGATGTGCGGGTGGTCGAGGCCGGCGATGCTCGACGCCTCGCGCAGGAACCGCTGCATCCCCTCCTCGTCCCGGCTCGCCTCCGGGAGGAGCCGCTTGATCGCGACGCGCCGTCCCGTCGCGCGCTCGATCGCCATCCGGACCGAGCCCATGCCGCCGCGCATCGGCTCGCCCTGCTCCTCGTACATCTCCTTGGTGCGGAGTCGCGGGAAGACGCCGGGGACGGTGCCGTGCGAGGCGTCGGCGGCGGGGCGCGGGGAGGACGCCGCGCCGGAGGGGCTCGACGCCGCCCCGGCGAGCTCGCGCTCGAGCGCCTCGAGCAGCGCGCCGGTCTCCGCGAACCCCTCGGCCGGGTCGTCGGCGAGGCAGCGCCGCACGATCTCCGCCAGGCCGGCCGGGAGCGCCGCGCCGCCGGCCAGCCGCTCGATCGTCCGGCCGTACGCCCGGAGATCGCTCCGGACGCGCTGCCGGTGCGCCTCCGACCCGCCGGCGCCGGGGACGGAGGTCTCCTCGCCGCTCTCCTCGGGGAGGCCGAAGCCGCCGAGCTTGAAGGTGCCGTCCTCGTCCTCGAGGATCTGGTCGAGGCCGAGATCGACCGGCGCCGCCCCCGCCCGGTGGAGGTACGTCAGGCCGCGCCCGATCTGCAGCGCGGCGTCCGCCAGCCGGCCGCCGTCGAGCGGCCCGTCGCCGAGGCGGCGGGCGAGGCTCCCCCCTTCCGCCCACTCGGTCACGAAGTAGATCCCCTCCTTGTCCCGGAGCGCGGTCCGGACGCAGAGGATGTTCGGGTGGTTCAGCGCGATCGTCCGGCGGAGCGCGTCGGCGTCGGTCGAGAACTCGAGCGAAGGGCGCCGGATCCCGACGTGCTCGCCGGTCCGGCGCTGGACCGCCCCGAGGACCGTCTCCCGGCTCCGGCTCGTCTCGCCCGAGACGATGTCGAAGACGGCGTGGATCGGGACGAACTCGACGTGGCTGTGGCTGGTTTCGGACGAACCCATGCGTCCGACCTCCCTGTTTGGGACCGCGAGGGCGAGCATACTCGCAAAGGCACGCCCGGCCGAAGCCGATTGACGGCGGAGACGTCTCCGCCGTTGAGCGGGTCGGCGGGAGTCGTACGATGGGCTCTCCGAATCGGACCCGAGGGGACGCCTTGACGGACCACCGTTCGCGGACGATCGCCGTCCTGCTGGCCGCCCTCGCCGGGCTCTGCGGCGCGGGGTGTCTCTCCCGCCCCGTCTGCGTCGCCTCGGCGACCCACCCCCTCACCCCCGGCCGGTACACCGAGCGCGAGCCGGTCTCCGCCTCGGTCTGGGGGTTCTCCTTCCTGCACGTCTTCAGCTTCGGCTCCTCCGACCCGGCCGGCCTCGCCCGCGACCGGGCGCTCCAGGCGTCGGGCGCGCAGGCGCTGATCGACGTGACGATCCAGCAGAACGACATCAGCCTCTTCTTCATCGTGAGCCTGCACGTCACCGAGCTCGAGGGCACGGCCGTGCAGATCGCCGACACGGGTCTCGCCGGACCATGAACGCACTTCGCCGTCTCCCCGCGCTGTCGTCGCTCCTCCTCCTGGTCGGGCTCGCCGCCTGTCAGACCGCGCCGATCGCGCTGGCGCCGTCGACGATCCCGCTCGAGCCGGGCGAGTACACCGAGCTCGGCCCGACGTCGGGGAGCGCGTTCGGGTTCTCGATCCTGTTCATCCCGATCACCGGGTCGAGCCAGGCCGACGACGCGCGGGACGCCGCGATCGCGGACCGCTCCGGCGACGCGCTGATCAACGTCACCGCGGACGTGACGACGGTCCACCTCTTCGTCGTGAACTTCGTGAAGACGACGGTCTACGGCGACGCCGTGAAGCTCCGCTGACGGAGGGACGATCGTGGCGCGCACCCGGCTCGGCCTCCCGCTCCTGCTCCTCCTCCATTTCACCGTCGCCGCCGGCAAAGCAGCGGATGGCGCCGCGGACTTCCCCGTTCGGGAAGCGTTCGCTATGAATATTCACGTAGAAGGGATCGCGGTTGGGATTGAAGTAGAATGCGAGCTGCTCCTCGGTCAGCCGCGCGCGAATGGGGCTGGCGCCGCCGCCCAGATTCAGGAAGGCCTCGCCATTCACGTCTGGCGCGCCGCGGTAGATCTGGGCGCTTGTCACGTTCTCCACATTGTGGAAGATGGTGAGTTCGCCGAAGAT
>JAUIEL010000835.1 GCA_030428825.1 bacterium | reverse complement strand
GCGTCGTCCTCCCCCACCTGCTGTTCCAGGCGCTCCTCCTCGGCGCGGCCGCGCTCCGCTTCGGCGCCCCGGACGACCGGACGCCGCTCGCGATCCTGTTCCTGATCGGAGCGGTCGGCCACGTGGCGCTCGCCCTCCTCGAGGCGAACAAGGCGCACGCCACCGCCAACGCGCGGCAGGGGGCGGCGTTCCTGAAGACGCTCCGGTACGGCGGGCTGAACCCGTTCGGGTTCGGCCTCGTCCTGGTCGCGATCGGGACCGCCCTCGCGTTCCTCACCCCGCTCGGCGGCTTCGGCGCCGCCCTGGCGGGAATCTACTTCTACGAGTGGGCCTTCGTGCGCGCGGGCCAGCTCCCTCCGCTGAGTTGACGGCATGCACGACCCGCGTTCGATGAACGTCACCCCGCTCGAGTCGTTCCCGCCGAAGGAGAAGTGGAGCGACTGGGTCGAGCTCGACGCGAAGGCGTGGCCGAAGCGCGTCGAGAAGCGGTACCGACTCGTCCCGACGACCTGCTTCAACTGCGAGGCGGCGTGCGGCCTGGTCGCGTACGTCGACAAGAGCGACGACTCGATCCGGAAGCTCGAGGGGAACCCGTTCCACCCGGGCTCGCGCGGACGGAACTGCGCCAAGGGGCCGGCGACGCTGAACCAGATCGAGGACCCGGAGCGGATCCTCACGCCGATGAAGCGGGTCGGGCCGCGCGGCTCGGGGAAGTTCGAGCCGTGCACCTGGGAGCACGTGATCGAGGTGTTCGCGGCGAAGATCCGCGAGGCGATCGTGGACGGCCGGAAGACCGAGGTGATGTACCACGTCGGCCGGCCGGGGCACGACGGGTACATGGACCGCGTGCTGCAGTCGTGGGGCGTCGACGGTCACAACTCCCACACGAACGTCTGCTCCGGCGCGGCGCGGCTCGGCTACGCGCTCTGGACCGGCGCCGACCGGCCGTCGCCGGACCACGCGCACGCGAAGTTCATGCTGCTCGTGTCGAGCCACCTCGAGACCGGGCACTACTTCAACCCGCACGCCCAGCGGATCATGGACGCGAAGTCGGCCGGGGCGAAGCTCTGCGCGGTCGACGTCCGCCTGTCGAACACGGCGTCGATGGCCGACTACTGGCTCGCGCCGTGGCCGGGGACCGAGGCGTTCCTCCTCCTCTCGATGGCGCACGTCCTGCTCGAGGAGGACCTCTTCGACCGGACGTTCGTGCGCGACTGGGTGAACTGGCGCGACGACCTCGCGAACCGGGCGCCGGACGCGGACGTCACGTTCGAGCGATGGCTGGAGGAGCTGAAGAAGGAGTACGCGCGGTACACGCCGGAGGCGGCGGAGGCGGAGTGCGGCGTGCCGCGCGACACGATCGTCGCCGTCGCGCGCGAGTGCGGCGCGGCCGGGTCGGCGCTCGCGACCCACATCTGGCGGAACGCCGCGTCGGGGAACGAGGGGGGCTGGCAGATCGCCCGCGCGCTCGAGTTCCTCGTCGTCCTCTGCGGCGCGGTCGGGACGAAGGGCGGGACGAACCTGAACTCGTCCGACAAGTTCGTGCCGCCGCCGTTCCTGAAGCCGCCGCCGCAGGAGGTCTGGAACGAGCTCCTCTATCCGAAGGAGTGGCCGCTCTCGCACCACGAGCTGTCGTTCCTCCTGCCGCACCTGCTGGAGGAGCGGGGCGCGAAGCTCGCCGCGTACTTCACGCGGGTCTACAACCCGGTCTGGACGAACCCGGACGGGCTGATGTGGGAGCGGATGCTGAAGGACGAGGCGAAGGTCGAGCTGCACGCCGCGCTGACTCCGGTCTGGAGCGAGACCGCGCAGTACGCCGACTACGTCCTCCCGATGGGGCTCGGCGCCGAGCGGCACGACCTGATGAGCCAGGAGACGCACGCGGCGAAGTGGATCTCGTTCCGGCAGCCGGTCGTGCGGGCGATGTACGAGCTCGAGGGGAAGCGGGTCGACACGACGCGCGAGACGAACCCGGGCGACGTCTGGGAGGAGGACGAGTTCTGGATCGAGCTGTCGTGGGCGATCGACCCGGACGGCTCGCTCGGCATCCGGAAGTACTACGAGTCGCCGTACCACCCGGGCGAGAAGATCGCGGTCCCCGAGTACTACCGGTGGATCTTCGAGAACTCGGTGCCGGGGCTGCCGGAGGAGGCGGAGAAGCACGGGCTGACGCCGCTGCAGTACATGCGCGAGCACGGCGCGTTCCTGGTCGAGGAGTCGACGTACGAGGCGTACCGGAAGGAGCTCGGCGCCGACGCGCTGGCCGGCGCCGAGAAGGACGAGACGCGGGGCGAGATCCGGAAGGACGGGAAGGCGGTCGGCGTGCTCGTCGACGGGACCGCGTACGCCGGGTTCCACACGCCGTCGCGGAAGCTCGAGCTGTACAGCCCGACGATGGCCGAGTGGGGCTGGCCCGAGCACGCGCGCCCCGGCGCCATCGAGACGCACATCCATCGCCGCCGGATGGACGTCGAGAAGGGGGAGTACTGCCTCGTCCCGACGTTCCGCCTG
>JAUIEL010000073.1 GCA_030428825.1 bacterium | reverse complement strand
GGTCGTCGACCTCGCGCCGGACGACCCGAAGGCTCGGCTCCATCTCGCGCGCGCGCTCCACGCGCGAGGCCGCGACGACGACGCGATCGCCTCGCTCCGGACCGCCGAGCGGCTCGCCCCGGACGTCGCGGCGCTGCGCGTCCGCCGCGGCGCGTGGCTGCTCGACGCGGGGCGCGCGGACGAGGCGTCGGCGGCGTTCGAGGAGGCGCGCCGCCTCGATCCATCCGCCTCCGGCCCGGCGATCGGCCTCGCGCGGGCGGCCCTCGAACGCGGCGACCCCGCCGCCGCCCGCCGCCACCTCGACGCCCTCGTCTCCTCCGGCGGGCGCGATCCGTACGCGGCGTTCCTCCTCTCGGAGGCGGCACGACGCCAGGGGGACGACGAGACGGCGACGCTCGCCCGATCGCTCGCCGACCCGGCGCGGCGTTCGGACTGGCTCGTCTGCGCGTGGGAGCGCGAGGTCCTCGCGGCCCGCGCCGGATTCGACCACCGGAAGTCGGTCCTCCTCGCGCGCCTCGGCCGGGAGCCGCCGGGGCCCCTCCTCGAAGAGCTCGCCGCGCTCCACGCCGAGCGACCGGACGACCTCGGCCTGCTGGCGGCCCGGGTCGAGGCGCTCCTCGCGACCGGCGCCGCCGACCGCGCGACGGGTCTCCTCGACGAGGCGGACGAGACGCGCCCCGGCCACCCCCGCGTGGCGCTCCTCCGCTCCCGGCTCCTCCGCGCGATGAGGAACCTCCCCGGCGCCATCGAAGCCGCCTCCGACGCCGTCGAACGCCAGCCCGACCTCGGCCTCGCGCACCTCCAGCTCGGGCTCCTCCGCGCGGAGGCGGGCGCGTCCGCCGCGGCGCGGGCCGACCTGGAGGAGGCGCTCCGTCTCGGCGTCGAGGACGGGACGCTCTTCATGAACCTCGCCCTGCTGCAGCGGCGCCTCGGGGACGAGGACGACGCGGTCGAGACGCTCGAGACCGCCGGCGACCGTCGCCCGGCGTTCCTTCCCGCGTGGCTCCTGCTGGCCGAGCTCCGGCTCCGGCGGGGTGAGGTCGAGGACGCCCGGCGGGCGCTCGCCCGCGCCGAGCGCCTCGCGCCCGAGGACCCGCGCGTCCGATCGCTGGTCGGTCGGCTGCCGGCGACGGAGGACGAATGAGCCGAGCATCGAGGGTCCTGCCGTTCCTGCTCGCGATCTCCGGCTGCGCGGACGCCCCCGACGCCCCCGACGCACCGGGCGCCGGCGGCGGAACGACGCCTTGGTTCGTCGACGAGGCGCGCGAGCGCGGGCTCGTCTTCACCTGGAGCTCCGGCGCCGACGGCGAGCTCCTCATGCCGGAGATCATGGGCGGAGGCGCGGCGCTGTTCGACATGGACGGCGACGGCGACCTCGACGCGTACTGCGTCCAGTCGGGCGCCGTCCGGAGCGCGCGCGCCGACCGTCCCCCGAACCGTCTCTTCGCCAACGCCGGCGACGGCACGTTCTCCGACGCGACCGACGGATCGGGCGCGGACGATCGGGGACTCGGGATGGGGGTCGCGGCGGGCGACGTCGACGGCGACGGCGACGTCGACCTGTACGTGACGAACGTCGGCGCGAACGTGCTCCTCGCGAACGCCGGCGCCGGCCGGTTCGAGGACGTCACGGAACGGGCCGGAGCGGCGGACGCCGGCTGGGGGACGAGCGCCGCGTTCGCCGACCTCGACCTCGACGGCGACCTCGACCTGTACGTCTGCAACTACCTCCACTGGTCCGCCGACTCCGAGCTCGTCTGCTACAACCGCGGCGGGGCCGAGGACTACTGCGACCCCCAGTCGTACGCCGCCCCGGCGGCCGACGTCCTGTACGAGAACGACGGCGCGGGTCGGTTCGTCGACCGGACCCGGGAGGCCGGGGTCGACGCGCCGGGGACCGGCCTCGGCGTGGTCGCGGGAGACCTCGACGCCGACGGCCTCCCCGACCTGTTCGTGGCGAACGACGGCCGCCCCGACTTCCTCTGGCGGAACCTCGGCGCGCTCCGGTTCGCCGACGAGGCGCTCGAGCGCGGCTGCGCGGCGGCCGACTTCGACGACGACGGCGACCTCGACCTCCTCGTCTGCAACCTCGGCACCGAGACCGACTCGTACTTCCGGAACGACGGCGGCTCGTTCGTCGACGGGACGGCCCGGATGGGGCTGGCGCGGACCAGCCGTCCGTTCACGCGGTTCGGCGTCGGCGCGTTCGACCTCGACCTCGACGGCCGCCTCGACCTGTACCAGGCGAACGGACGGGTGCAGCGGCTCTCCCCCGCGTTCTCCGACGACCCGTACGCCGAGCCGAACCTCCTCCTCCGCGGGACGGACGACGGGCGGTTCGAGGAGGTCCTCCCTCGCGGCGGCACGGCGACGCTTCGCGCCCGGACCAGCCGCGGCGCGGCGTTCGGCGACGTCGACGGGGACGGTGCGGTCGACGTGCTCGTGCTGAACCGCGACGCGGAGGCGGCCCTCCTGCTGACCCGGACGCCGTCGCGCGGCGGGGTCGTCGTGCTCGACGTGCGGGACGACGCCGGCGCGCCCGCCCTCGGCGCCGTGATCTCGGCCCGCCTCGGCGGCCGCGCCCTCCGACGCGAGGTGCGGGCGGCGTCGAGCTACCTCAGCAGCTCCGCGCCGCGGGTGCACGTCGGCCTCGGCGACGCGACGGAGCTCGGAGAGGTCGTGGTGACGTGGCCGGACGGACGTCGGCGGGAGCTCGGTCGCGTCGACGCCGGGGAGCGACGCGTCGTCCGGCCGCCGCCCCGCTGACCGGCCCCGCCGTCCCGCGTCACTCGGTCGGGACGAGGTACCCGATCAGCGAGTAGCGGCTCGGCTGCTTCGACGAGCCGGGTTCGTTCCGCTCGAGGACCACCGTGCTCCCCGGCTCGAACCGGAGCCCGGTCGGCGAGCTGAACGGGCTCGTGCTGAACTCGAAGTAGAGGACCGTCTCCCCCGACCGCGCCTTCCGCTGCCGCATCTGCAGGTCGAGCTCCGGGTCGAGGTTGCCGGTGTCGATCCGGCGGAAGTCGGTCACGATGAGCCACGAGTCCTCCGGGACGGTGTAGACATCGCAGGTGCTCCGCCCGCGCCCGAAGGTGTGCTCGCCGTTGACGTTCACGATCCGCTCCGGCGGCGGCGGCCAGCTCGTGGGGCGCGAGCGCTGCTCCTGGCCGACGGTCCGGGCGGCGAGCGAGCCGGCGGCGAGCGCGGCGAGGACGGCGAGCGAGAGGGACGCGGGGGTCGACATGACGGTCTCCGGAACCTGAGTGGGCGGGCGAACGATCGTCGCGAAGCGGACGCGGCGGCGGCGCGCATGATACGATCCCCGCCCGGCGCGGGAATCGCCCGCGCCCCTTCTCGATCGCCCCCCGCGGAGCGCCGGTGACCATGCTTCTCGCCACCGCCCAGCGCCGCTCCGCCGTCCGCCGGACCTGACGCGCTCCGCGTTCCGGGTCCGTCGACGGCGGAGTCCTCGTGCCGCCCCCGCCCCCGGTCCGTCTCCACTCTTCCGGCCGATGCCGAAGCGACCACCGGGGCGCGGGTCGATCCGCCGTCCCTCCGGCCTCGTCCAGGAGACGGGGAGGGCGTCCTCCGAGAGCACGGAACGAGAAGAGAAGCGAGGTCCATCCCCATGGACGAGAGAGAACGGGAGCGCGAGCGGCTCCGCCGGAACGCGAGGAAGCACTTCGAGAAGCGGGTCGACCCCGAGGAGAACAAGCGGCGCAAGCGCTCCGCGAAGGAGCGCCGCGAGCGCCGCACCGACCGCCCGCGACGGCGCCGGTTCGAGGTCGACGTGGAGGACGACGACCTCGTCGACTTCGAGCCGATCCGGCGGCCGAAGCGGACGTCCCCGGGCGACGACGCTTCGGGGATCGACGCGGTCCCCGCGGCGTGGCACGCGCGGGTCGTGGCGGTCCATCGCGACCGCGCCGTGGTGCGCGACGCGGCGGGACGAGAGCTCGACGTGCGGCCGACGCGCCCCGTCGTCGTCGGGGATCGGGTCGGACTCGATCGCGTCGGTCCCGTGCCGGCGGTGGCGGCGGTCGCTCCCCGCCGGAGCGTCCTGCGGCGCCGCGGGGCGAGCCCGGGAGGAGAGCGCCTCCTCGCCGCCAACGTCGACGACGTCGTGGTCGTGCTGGCGGCCGGGCGGCCGAAGGTCGGGCTCGTCGACCGCGTGCGCGTCGCGCTCGGCGCCGAACCGGTGCGGCTGGTCGCGTGCGTCAACAAGGCGGACACGCTCGACGCCCCGGCGCGCGCCGCGCTCGCTCGCCTCCTCGCGCCGCTCGAACCCGGCGGCGTCCCGGTGTTCCTGGTCTCCGCCGCGGCGGGCGAGGGACTCGACGGCCTCGCGGAGGCGCTCCGGGGGCGGACCGCGGTCCTCGTCGGTCCGAGCGGCGTCGGGAAGTCGTCGCTCCTGAACGCGCTCGCGCCGCACGCGGATCGCGCCACCGGAGCGGTGCGACGCGGCGACGGCAAGGGGCGGCACACGACGACCTCGTCGGCGCTCGTCGACCTCGAGGGCGGCGGCGCGCTGATCGACACGCCGGGGATCCGGACGTTCGGGCTCGGCCCCGTTCCGCCCGACGAAGCGGCGGCGGCGTTCCCCGAGTTCGCACGCGTCGGGCCGTGCCGGTTCGGCGACTGCACGCATCGGGCCGAGCCGGACTGCGCGGTCCGCGAGGCCGCCGGCCGCGGCGAGATCGCGCCGGACCGGCTCGCGTCGTACCTCCGCCTCCTCGAGGACGACTGAGCGACGTTCGGCGCGCGTGCCGACGCGCGCCGAACGACCGCCTCCCTCGAGCCGGGGTCGTCGAGCGCTCCGCATCTCGACCGGAGTTCGGGGGCCGTCTGCTACCCTGGGCCGCCGGGTCGCCGAGACCGGATGGGTGCGCGAGACGTTCGCGCCCCATCGGCCTCCGCGATCCGCCCAGCCCACCCGCCCGCTGTCCGTTCCCGACGACTCGAGGACCTTCATGCACTTCCCCACCCCGTCCGCCGCCGCGCTCGTCGCGGTCGCGCTGGTCACGTCCCTCCCCTCGGCCCGCGCGCAGGAGTCCGGCCCGTACGCGACGGTCGAGCGGCACCGGCTCGCCTCCGGCACGTTCACCAACGACTGGGCCACGGCCCGGCCGGTCGACCGCCGGATCGTCACCCGCCCCGGCGCCGCGTCGCTCCGCCTCATCTTCGACGAGATCGACGTCGGCGGCGAGGGCTCCCTCGTCGTCACCTCCCTGCGCGACGGCGAGACGCACGTGCTGACGCCGACCGAGATCGTGAAGTGGGGTGCGACCTCCGGCTTCCTGAACGGCGACGCGGTCTCGCTCGAGCTCTGGCTCGGTCCGGGGGAGCGCGGTTCGTACGTCCTCGACCGGCTCCTCGCGGGGACCGGCGGACCGTTCTTCACCTCGATCTGCGGCGTCGACGACCGGGTCCCCTCGACCGACAACCGCAGCGTCCGGATGCTGAACGGGAGCGGGACGTCGGCCTGCTCCGGGTGGCTCGTCTCGACGTCCGACTGCGTCTTCTCGGCCGGCCACTGCATGCCGACCTACGCGAACGTCGCCGAGGTGAACGTCCCGCCGTCGCTCCCGAGCGGCGCGCTGGTCCATCCCCCCATCCAGGACCAGTTCCCGGTCGACGCCGGGTCGCTCACGTTCACCAGCGGCGGGGTCGGGAACGACTGGGGCGTCGCCCGCCTGTTCACCAACAACCTCGGCCAGTCGGCGTCGGCGCTCCACGGGCTGTTCCAGCTCGCGTCGTTCGTCCCGACTTCCGGCCAGACGATCCGGATCACCGGGTACGGCAGCGACACCGGCACGTCCGACCAGACGAACCAGACCCACACCGGCCCGTTCCACTCGTCGAGCGGCTCCGCGATCCGCTACACCGTCGACACGACCGGGGGGAACTCCGGCTCGGTGGTGATCGACGAGGCGAGCGGGCTGGCCGTCGGCATCCACACCCACGGCGGCTGCTCGTCGTCCGGCGGGTACAACTCCGGCACCACGGTCACCCTCCCCGCGCTGCAGTCCGCGTTCACCCAGAACTGCGCGCAGGGCCCGCCGGTCGCCGACTTCGCGCTCGCGTCGTCGATCGTCACCGCCGGGACGACCGTCACGTTCGCCGACCTGTCCGGCGGCGTTCCGACGTCGTGGGCCTGGGACCTCGACGGGGACGGCCTGACCGACTCGACGGGGCCGAACCCGTCGTTCGTCTACGGCGCGCTCGGGACGGTCGACGTGACCCTCACCGTGTCGAACGCGTTCGGAAGCTCCTCGACCACGCTCGCGGACGCGGTGACCGTCCTCGCGCCGAACCCGGTGACGCCGCCGTACCTGCAGACGTTCACGAGCGGGCTCCCCGCGGACGGGAGCTGGTCGTTCACGAGTTCGACGGGGCTCGGCGCCCTCACGACCGGCCAGAGCGGCGGCGCCTCGCCGCAGTCCGGCGGGCCGGGGCTCCTCCTCGCGTCGACGCAGGACGCGACGTACGCGACGAACGAGGCGACGCTCTTCTTCGCCCTCGATCCGACCGGCGCCGCGACGCTCCGGTTCCAGTTCAAGGAGTTCGGCGACGAGGACGATCCGCAGGACGGCGTCTTCCTCTCCGACGGCGCGAGCGAGGTCCTCCTCCAGTCGTTCAACGCCGGGCCCGCCTCCTGGACGACGTACACCCTCGACCTCGGCGCGGCCGTGGTCGCGAACGGGCTGAACCCGAACGCGCTCCGGGTCCTCTTCCGCCAGCGCGACAACTACCCGATCCCGACCGACGGGCACGCGATCGACGACGTCGAGCTGCTCGGCCAGGGGACCGCCTGTCCGACCCCGACGACGTACGGCGCCGGCGAGCTCGGGTCGACCGGCGCGACGGCGCAGATCGGCCACGCCGGCGGCGACCCGAGGGCGGGGAACACCGAGTTCGCGATCACGCTCACCGGCGCGCCGGCCGCCGCGTCCGCCGTCCTGTTCACCGGCTCGACCCAGGCGTCGGTCGCCCAACCGTGGGGGACGATCCTCGTCGGCGGGTCGCCGTTCACGCGGACGTGGACCGTCACCGACGCCTCGGGCGCGGCCTCGATCGGCGTCCCGATCGTCGCCGGGCTGATCGGTCAGACCCGGACGTTCCAGTTCGCGGTGCGGGACCCGGGGTTCGGCGGCAACGTCCAGGGCTCGAACGGACTCCAGGTCACCTTCTGTCCGTGAGCGGAGACGGCCCCGCCGACCTCTCCGACGTCCTGTCGCGCTTCCGGATCGCCGGAACGTGCCGGGACGTCGCGCCGCATCGGCGGGGCCACATCCACGACACGTTCGTCTCGACCTGGACGACCGGCGACGGCGAGGCCCGCTACCTGCACCAGCGGATCAACGAGCGGGTCTTCGCGGACGTCCCCGCGCTGATGCGGAACGTCGAGCGGGTGACCCGTCACCTCGCGGGCGACGAGGCGCCGGAGACCGGGCTCCGGTCGCTCCGGCTCGTCCCGGCGAGCGACGGCGGCGCGTTCGTGCGGGCGCCGTCCGGCGCGTGGCGGACGTATCACTTCATCGACCGGACGACCTCGGTCGACCGGCCGCGGGACGAGGCGCAGGCGTACGAGGCGGCGCGCGCCTTCGGACGGTTCCAACGACGACTCTCCGACCTCGATCCCGACGCGCTCGACGAGACGATCCCGCGCTTCTTCGACGCGGAGCACCGGCTGCGACAGCTCGAGGCGGCGGCGGCGGCCGACGTCGCCGGACGCGTCGGCGACGCGGCGCGCGAGCTCCGGTTCGTCCGCGAGCGCGCCGACCTCGCGTCGATCGTCGAGGACCACCTCCGCGCCGGCCGCCTCCCCCGCCGCGTCGTCCACGGCGACACCAAGCTGAACAACGTGCTGTTCGACGCCGACTCCGGCCGCGCGGTCTGCGTGGTCGACCTCGACACCTGCATGCCCGCCTGGGCGCCGTACGACTTCGGGGACCTGGTCCGGTTCACCGCCGCCACGTGCGCCGAGGACGAGACCGACCTCGACCGCGCGGGGGTCGACCTCGCGCTGTACAGGGCGATCGCGGAGGGGTACGTCGAGGGGACGGGGGCGTTCCTCACGCCGCTGGAGCACGAGCTGCTGCCGGTCGCGGCTCGCCTCGTGACGTTCACGATCGGCGTCCGCTTCCTCGCCGACCACCTCGCGGGGGACGCCTACTTCAAGGTCGAGAGGCCGGGTCAGAACCTCGACCGCGCCCGCGTGCAGCTCCGCATGGTCCTGCGGATGGAGGAGGAGACGGACGCGATGGAACGGCTCCTCCCCCGCGCCTGATCGGCTCGCGCGCCCTCAGCCGTCCCGCCGTCCGAGGACGACCGGAAGGGCGAGGCTCCGCCCGTCGCGAGCGACCGTCAGCTCGATCCGGTCTCCCGGCCGGTGGCGCCCGATCGCGGCCGCCAGCGCTTCGCCCGAGGAGACCGGCCGGCCCCCGAGGGCCGTGAGTCGGTCGCCGACCCGGATCCCCGCCCGCGCCGCCGGGCTGTTCGGACGGACCGCCGACACCTCGAGGCCCGCCGGCGTCGGGGTCAGCTCGACGCCGATCCAAGGGCGCGCCGCCGCCGCGTCGGCGTTCGCACCGTCCCCGGCGGGACGTCCGCGGAGGACGACCTCGGTCTCGTTCCCGTCCCGGACCACGGTGAGCGCCCGCGGACGCCCCCCTTCGATCCGACGCCGCAGGGCGTCCGCGCCGCCGACCGCCGCGCCGTCGACCGCGATCACCACGTCCCCGCTCCGCAGGCCGAATCGCTCGGCGACGCCGCCCGGCTCGACCTCCGTGAGGACGACGCCCGACCGGCCGGTGGCGCCGAACGCGCGGACGACCTCGGACGGCGCGCGCTCCGTCGCCCGCCGCCGGGGCCGGTCGGCGGGGCGCGCTCCGTCCGCCGGCGGCACGTCGAGCGGCAGGTCGAGCCTCGTGCCGCGCCGGTCGACCCGCACCACCCGTCGGCCGACCACCGCGTTCGCGGCGGCCTCGAGCGCCGACTCGAACGCCGAGACCTCCTCGACGGGGGCCCCGTCGAGGTGCGTCACCACGTCCCCCGCCCGCAGACCGGCCCGCTCCGCCGGGCCGCCGACGCGGACGGCGGCGATCCGGACCCGGTCCTCGTCGTCGGAGAACGTGATCCCGACCCCGCGCTCCGCCGGCGCGCTCTCGTCCGCCGCCGCTCCGGCGGGCGGCCCGCGCCGCTCGCCCGCGCCGCGGCGTCCGCGGGGCTCGAGGCGGAGCTCCTTCCGCTCGCCGCCGCGGAGCACGGTCAAGGTCACCGGCCCGTCGGCCGCGCGGACCGCGCGGTCGAAGTCGTCCCGCGTCGGCGTCATCGTGTCGTCGACCTGCAGCACCTCGTCGCCGACCGCGAGCCCGACCCGCTCGGCCGGACTTCCGACCCGCACGCTCTGGACCTTCAGTCCCCGCTTCGACGGCGCCATCTCCGCGCCGAGGTCGCGGCGTCGCTCGCGCCGGCCCTCCCCCTGCCCGCGTCCGCGCGCCGGGCGCGCCGGCGCCTCGGTCGCGGCGACCGGCGCCGCCCCGGGCGTCGGCGCCTTCGCCGCGACCGTCAAGGCCAGCTTCATCGTCCGGTCTCCGCGCCGGACCGTCAGCGCCGCCCCGTCGCCGGCGGCGGCGATCCGGCGGTCGAGCGCGGCGCGCGTGTCGACGGCGTCCTCGCCGACGTGCGTCACCAGGTCGCCGGCCTCCAGGCGGGCCCCGGAGAGCGTGCCGGCGGTCTCCACGCGAAGTCCGCCCTTCGCCGGCGCGAGGACCGCCTCTTCGCCGCCGTCCGGCGCCGCCGCGACCGCCGGACGACCGCGCGATCCGAGCACCAGCGCGAGGGCGACGGTCTCGCCGCCCCGCTCGACCGCGACCTCGACCCGGTCGCCGGCCCGCCGCGGCGCGAGGGCCGACGCCAGGTCGTCGAGCGTCGTCACGGCCGCGCCGCCGAACCGATGCAGGACGTCGCCGACCTCGAGCTTCGCCCGCGCGGCGGGGCTGTCGTCGCGCACCGCCTCGATTCTCAGGCCGCGACGGTCCTCGGAGACCTCCACGCCGATGTACGGCGGGGGCCCGGCCGGCCTCGCCGTCGGAGGCGCCTCCTCCTTCGCCGCGCCCTTCGCCGAGGGAGCCGGCGCGACCGCGGTCGCCGCGCCGGGCTGCTCGCCGCGTCGTCCGAGCCGCACCTCGACCGTCGAGGAACGCTCCCCGCGGCGGACGAGGAGGACGACGACCTCTCCGGGACGGCGCTCGGCGAGCGCGCGGCCGAGCGCCGCGAGCGTCCGGACCTTCGTGCCGCCGAACTCCCGCACGACGTCGCCGACCGCGAGCCCCGCCGCCGCGGCCGGCCCGTCCGGCCAGGTCTCGGTCACCCGGAGGCCGTCGTCCGCGACCTCGGCGCGCAGGCCGAGGTACGCCGACTCCGCCGCGGCGAGGCGCGGCGCGAGCAGGGCGAGGGCGAGGCTGGCGAGGAGCAGGAACGTGGGACGGAGGGAGCGCATGGCCATCTCGTTTCGCTGGTCGGAGGGAGACTCCGTCAGGGTAGCAAACGCCGCCCCCGAGCCGGGATCCGCCGGGCGCGCCGGCGGCGGGGACGGATTCGTTCGAGAAACTCGGGATTCGGGTGGGGAGGGTGCACTCGATTCACGCGGTGCGGGTCGTTCACGAACCGAGACCGGCCGCGGTCGCCCTTCGACCCGGCCCGAACCCAGGAGACACCGATGTCCCGTCCGAACCTCACCCTCCTCGCTCTCTCCGCCGTCCTCGCCGCTCCTTCGGCGTTCGGTCAGCAGCTCCTCGACGACTTCTCGGGGGGCGACGACTCCCTGTGGACTCGCGAGGACACGTTCGCGGCCCAGGCGCTGGGCGAGACCAAGTACGACGCCGCGTTCGACTCGTACACGATGATCTCCCCGAAGGTGGACGTCGCGCACCAGGTGTACGCGGGCTCGAGCTACACGTCCTCCATCGCCGACGCGAAGTACGGGAACGGCGAGCTCGAGTTCTCCGTCGGCTCGGTGGTGCCGGACGGCCGGGCCGTCGCGTTCGTCCGCGGCGACGCCGGGTTCCAGAACGGCTACGCGTTCGCGATGTCGTACCGGACCGGCACGCTCGCCATCGAGCGCGTCGACGCCGGCGTCCCCACCGTCCTCGCGACGAAGGCGTTCGCGCTCCAGGGGGAGAAGCAGTACCGCGTCCGCGTCGTCTTCCTGAGCGACCAGCTCTCGATGCGCGTCTGGCCGATCGCGGCGCCGGCGCCGGTCGAGCCGCAGGTCACCGCCCTCGACGGGCTCCACTCCGGCCACCGCCTCTCCCTCGGCGTCGGCAACGAGCCCGGACAGAACACCCAGATGCTCGCGTCCTTCGACGACGTCGAGTTCCTGGTCTGCGGCTCGGCCACCCCGTACGGCGCCGGGTGCGTCGCCTCGAACGGGCTCGCTCCGACGCTCTCGCTCGGGGGCTGCGTCGCCGCCGATCAGTGGATCGGCCTCGTGGTCGAGGACGGCGTCCCCGGCGCGACGGGCTACCTCCTGATCGGCACGCAGACCGCGTCGCTCGACGCGGGCGGCGGCTGCTCGCTCCTGGTGAACGCGCCGGGCGGTCCGCTCGCGATCGGTCCGTTCACCCTCGACGCGTTCCTCGGGCGCGCCGTCTTCTCGGCGCAGATCCCGAGCCAGGCCGCGACCGTGACCCTCGACGTCCAGGCGTGGATCCTCGATCCGGCCGCGACGATCGGCGCCGCGGCGAGCCACGGGCTGGAGATCGCCGTCCACTGAGCTCCTCGAGACGGCGCGCCCCCGTCCCGGCCGTCCCGCGGAGCGATCCGCGGGGCGGCCGCCTCCGTCTCCCGGACCGCCCTCCGCCGGGCGCGCCGCCCCCGTAAGGTGGGCCCGATGTCGCAGCTCGACCGGTACCGCCCCCTCGTCGACGACTTCCCCGCGTTCGCCGAGGCGAGCCGCGCGCCGTTGCCGCGCGTGGTCTGGGCCCACCTCGAACGGATCCGACCGGACGCGCTCCGCGCCCGCCTCGAGGAGCGCGGCCTGGTCGCCACGCCGCTCGCGTTCGAAGGCGCGTTCCGGATCGACGGGACGACCCGGCCCGGCCACCTCCTCGAGTACCGGCTCGGCCTCTGTCACGTCCAGGAGGAGGTCTCGCTCGTCCCGCCCGAGCTGCTCCAACCGCGCCCCGGAGAGCGGATCCTCGACGCCTGCGCCGCCCCCGGGGGGAAGACGGCCCGGATCGCGATCGCGATGCGCGGGCGCGGCACGGTCGTCGCCAACGACCGGAGCCCCGGCCGACTCCGCGCGCTCTCGAACCTCGTCGAGCGCCTCGGCCTCGTGAACGTCGTCGCGACGCGCGCCGACGCGGCGAAGCTCCCCCGCCCGTTCGGTCGGTTCGATCGGATCCTCTGCGACGTCCCGTGCAGCGGCGAGGGGACCTCGCGGAAGAACCCCCGCGTCCTGACCGAGCCGGTCGCCGACCGCCCCGCCCTCGCGCGGCTCCAGCGCGAGATCGTGATCCGCTCGTCCCGACTCCTCCGCCCCGGCGGTCGGCTCGTCTACTCGACCTGCACCTACGCCCCGGAGGAGAACGAGGCGGTCGTCGATGCCGCGCTCCGCGACGCCCGCGGCGCGCTCCGGGTCGTCCCCGCCGCCGTGGCGGGGATCCCGACGACGCCCGGGGTGACCGCGTGGAACGGCGACCGGTTCGACGCGAGCCTCGTCGGGGCGCTGCGGTTCTGGCCGCACCTCGGCGACGGGGGCGGCTTCTTCGCCGCGGTCCTGGAGAAGGCCGAGGACGCCCCGCCGCCGCGGGAGGAGGAGGCGCCCCCGCCCTTCCCCGACGCTCCGACGGACGCCGACGGGCTGGTGCGGCGGTTCGCGACGCGGTTCGGTCTGCCGGAGCGCGCGCTCGACGGCCTGGCGTTCCGCGCCGGCTCGAAGAAGCGCCTGACGATGGAGTCGGCCGACCTCCGTCCGCCGCCCGAGGCGTACGTCGTCCACCGCGGCGTCCCGTTCGCGCACCGGGGCGCGGCGCAGGTCCTCCCGACGACCTGCGCCGCGCGACGGTTCGGATCCCTCGCGACCGAGAACGTCGTCGCGCTCGACGTCGACGACCTCGACCTCTACGTCGCGCGGCGCCCCGTCCCGCTCGCCGGGCGCGCGACGGACGGTCCGGCGCGCGGCTTCGTCCTGGTGGTGCACGACGGCGTCGCGGTCGGGAACGGCGTCGTGCGGGACGGCCCCGACGGTCCCTGGCTCGAGAGCTCGTTCCCGAAGCCGTCCACGGAGCCGGGCGCGTGAACGACCTCGATTCGCCCCCCTCCCCACGGAGGGCGGAGTGCGGACGGTGCGGACGTCCGGTCGGGTTCTGCGTCTGCGGCCGGATCCCGCGCGTCGAGCACCGGACTCCGATCGTCGCGGTGCAGCACGTCCGCGAACGGAGCCATCCGTTCGGGACGCTCCGGCTCGCGGCGCTGGGACTCGAGCGGCTCCGCGTCGTGGTCGGGAGGCCGGAGGCGGCGCCGCCGTCGTTGCCGGACGGCGCGGCGCTCCTCTACCCGAGCCGGGACGCGGTCGACCTCGAGACGCTTCCGCCCGCGCGGCGGCCGAGCGCCCTCGTCCTCCTCGACGGGACGTGGTCCCAGTCGCGGAAGCTCCTCCGCGTCAATCCGTGGCTCCAGACGCTGCCGCGGGTCCGGCTGCATCCGAAGGCGCCGTCCCGCTACCGGATCCGGCGCGAGCCGCGCGTCGAGTGCCTGTCGACGATCGAGTCGCTCGTCGCCGCGCTCGAGGTCCTCGAGCCGGAGACGACGGGGCTCGCCGGTCTGCTGGACGCGTTCGACGGCATGGTCGACGGCGTGGTCGAGCACCTCCGGACGCACGGGAAGCGCCCCCGGTTCCGCGCCGGCGTCCGCCCGCGCGCCGCGCATCTCGAGCCGCTGACGCGCGCGCGCGACCGGCTCCTCGTCGTCTCGGGCGAGGGGACCCGCCGGACTCCCGACGCGGACGAACGGCACCTGGTCGCCTGGGGCGCGATCCGCCCGGCCGACGGCAGCCGCTTCCTCCGCCTCGTCCGCCCGCCGGCACCGCTGTCGGAGCGGCGGCTCGCGCGCATGGAGCTCGACGCGCACGCGTTCCGCGGCGCGGTCGACGTCGGCGAGGCGCGAAGGGAGTGGCGGGCGTTCCGGCGTCCCGACGACGTGCTGGTCGCCTGGGACCCCGCGATCGGTCCCCTGCTCGAGGCGCTCGGGGAGGGGGCGCCGGCGCGGCCGTTGAAGGAGATCTTCAACCGCTGGCGAGGCGGCGCGCGCGGTCCGTTGGAGGAGCAGCTCCGCGCGCTCGGGATCGCGCCGCCCCGGCCGCTCGGGACCGGACGTCCCGGACGCTCGCTCGCCGCGGCCGCCGCGCTGGTCGAGCACCTCGTCCGCGCCGCGGACGCCGAGTGCGAGCGGGGGGCGAGCGAGCCCCTCCCCTGACTTCTTCGCCGGGCCGCAGGCAGCCCGTTGAAGAAGTCATGCCGGGCTGCGGCGGCCCCTCGCGGCCGATCTCTGCGTTGACCCCATCATCCGGATCGAGATGAATCGGCGATTCGCCTCCGGATGCGCGCCTTGATCTCGGCCGCGAGGAACTCGCCTCGCACCCACCGCACTTCTTCACCGGACTGCTAGACGTCGTCCGCCGCGTCGGCCTCCTCGTCCGCGTCGTCGGCGCCGATCGTGATCTCCGCCAGCTCCTCGACGACCTCGGGCGGCGCCTCGACGAACAGCGGGTCGCCG
>JAUIEL010000834.1 GCA_030428825.1 bacterium | reverse complement strand
GTACGTTCGACGAGGTCGCGAAGGAGTATCCGGACATCGAGACGGACCACGCGTACATCGACGCGGCGTGCATGTGGATGATCAAGAACCCGGAGTGGTTCGACGTCGCGGTCTCGCCGAACATCTTCGGCGACATCATCACCGACCTCGGCGCGATGCTGCAGGGAGGCCTCGGCATCGCGGCGTCCGGGAACATCCACCCCGGTCGGGTCTCGATGTTCGAGCCGATCCACGGTTCGGCGCCGAAGTACCGCGGGAAGAACGTCGCCAACCCGATCGCCGCGATCATGGCGGCGGCGATGATGCTCGACACGATCGGCGAGCCGAAGGCGGCTCAGCGGATCGAGGCGGCCGTGCAGGAGAACCTGACGAACGGCAACATCACGAGCCTCAGCGCCGGGGTGAAGCCGTGCGACGAGATCGGCGACCTGATCGCCGGCTCGGTCCGCGGGTGACGGCCGCTTCGGCGCGGCGGGCGGGCGTCGTCCCGCCCCGCGCCGGTCGCCTCACTGCGGCGCGATCTCGTACTTCTTCATCTTGCGCCAGAGCGTCGTGCGCGAGATGTTCAGGTTCTTGGCGACCTGCTTCAGGTTGCGCGGGTTCTTCCGCAGCTCTTCCTCGATCGCCCGCTTCTCCTCGACCTCGACCCGCGTCCGCATCGCCGACGTCCCGCTCTCCGGCTCGGCGCTCGCCTCGACGCCGAGCCGCTGGAGGACCGCCGGCGTCACCTCGCCGTCGGCGCCGGCGAGGCCGACCGCCTGCTCGACGAGGTCCTCGAGCTCGCGGAGGTTGCCGGGGAACGGCAGGCCCGAGAGGCGGCCGAGCGCGTCCCGATCGAACCCGACGGTCACGCCGACGCGCGGCTGATGGCGCCGGGCGAAGTGCTGGACGAGGGCCGGGAGGTCTCCGCCGCGTTCGCGGAGCGGCGGGAGCCTGAGCTGGATCGCGCGCAGGCGCAGGTGGAGGTCCTTGCGGAACGTGCCGTCGGCGACCGCGGCGTCGAGGTCGCGGTCGGTCGCGGCCATCACGCGGGCGTCCGAGCGGACGGGAGCGCCCCCCTCGGCCGCCGGGACCGCGCCGTCCTGGAGGAAGACGAGGAGCTTCGCCTGGGCGTCGGGTGAGAGCGCGTCGACGCCGTCGAAGTAGATCGTCCCGCCGGCCGCCTCGGCGAGCCGACCGGACGGCCCGAAGACGTCCGTCGCGAGCTGCTCCCCGAGCGTCGAGGCGCGGACCGGCACGAACGGGCCGGCGGCGCGCGGCGACGCGGCGTGCGTGGCCCGCGCGAGCGACTCGCGGCCGGTCCCGAGCTCGCCGACCAGGAGGATCGGCTTGTCGTTCCCCGCGTTCTTGCGCGCGAGCTCGACGGCGTCGCGCACCGGCCGGCTCGCGCCGACCACCTCCTCGAAGGGGTCCTTGTCTCCCGCGCCGGGCGAGGAGGCGCCGCCGCCGAACTCGAGCTTCGCCCGCTCGAACGCCTCCAGCAGCTTCTCCTTGGTGAACGGCTTCTCGAGGTAGTGGGCCGCGCCCATCTTCATCGCGTCGACCGCCGACGGGATCGACGCGTACGCGGTCATCAGGATCACGGCGACCCCCGGCCACCGCGCCCGGATGCGGCGGAGCAGCTCGAGGCCGTCCATCCGCGCCATCTTGACGTCGATCAGGGCGAACTCGAACTCGCGCCCCTCGAGGAGGGCGAGCGCCTCCTGCCCCGACGCCGCCTTGGTGACGCGGAACCCCTCCTTCTCCAGGAGGTACGCAATCGTGGAGCGGACGTTCGACTGATCGTCGACCACGAGAACGTGAGAAGCCATCGACCCTCCGAACGGGAACCCGTCATCTTCCTTGGCTTTCGAGCATAGCAAACGCCGAGTGGAGAGAAATCCGCGGACCGAATCCTGCGACCGGACGGAAGTTGGCGCTTCCCAACGGGGTGCCGCGACCGGCGTTGGTGTAGATATGGGGCCGATCGTGACGGAGAGAGATTGTCGAACGTGTCCGCCCCCGCGCTTCGCCGGGTCCTCTTCCCGGTCTCGACCCCCCTGTCGCTCGCCGTGGTCGAGCCGCTCGTCCGGCGGCTCGCGGCGGACTCCCGCCTCTCGCTCCGGGTGACCTCCCGGCACGTCGGGCGGGACGAGGTGCGGCGGCGGCTCGGGGAGCGGGTCCGGACGGTGCCGGCCTGGTGGGCCCCGTTCCGGCGGTTCGACGCGGCGGTCTGCCCCGGATTCTTCTTCCACCCTCGCCGGAGGACGCCGTTGGTGCAGATGTTCCACGGGGTCTCCCCGAAGAACTACGCCGCCCGGCGGGAGGTCGAGCGGTTCGACACGCTCTTCGTCTGCGGCGAGTACCACCGGAGGAAGTTCGTGCGGGCCGGGATCCTCGCCGAGGGCGACCCGCGCGGCGTCCGGGTCGGGATGCCGAAGACGGATCGGCTCGTGGCGGGGGGAGGAGGGTTCGAAGCGGAGGTCCGCGCCGTCCGCGGCGCGTCCGACCGCCCGCTCGTCCTGTACGCGCCG
>JAUIEL010000072.1 GCA_030428825.1 bacterium | reverse complement strand
CCAGTCCCGGATCGCCATCGGGTCGGACGGCGACATCGCGTCCCGCCCGCCCTCGGCGGAGTCGTTCGGAGCGGCGACCGCGGTGTGCAGCGCCGCGACCGGGCACTTCATCTCCTGGGCGAACGCCGGGGCCGCGAGGACGGCGACGGCGAGACTCGCCGCCGCGCGGACGAGATGGTTCCTACGGGTCATGATCTCTCCTGCGATGTCATTCGAATCCCGCGCGCCGCATCGTGCGACGGCGAGCTCGGCGCACCCATCGTTCGCCGCCGATGCGGCGCCGGATTCGGTGCACCCGTCCCGAGACGAAAACTCGACCTTCGGGGACTCCGGCCGCGGACCGGCCCGGGCCCCTCGGCCGGGAGCTGTTCCCTCCTTCCGCGAAGATCTCCGCGATCGACCGAGCGATCGGCGGCGGCTCCACGGCCGCATCGCCTCCCCGCGGCACGCCACGCCACGCGCGGCGCCGGCGGGAGCGCCGGCTCGCGCGAGGTGGACGCCCTCTCGCGGGAGGCGAGCGCCGTCCTCGAGGCTTCCGCGCGGGAGATCATGCGCGGGAATCGCATGCAACGGCCGTGCCGGTTCGCGGCGCGCTCTTTCCGAGGAAACCCGATTCGTCGTCGTCTCCGCGAGCGCTCCCCGGCGGCCAACGGGCGTTCGACTCGCCGCCGCGTCGGCGCGCGAGGCTCACCTTTCCCCATCCCTCGAGGAGAAGACCATGCTTCGTTTCGCCCGGAAGACCGTGCTCGGACTGCTCGGCCTCGGACTCGCGCTCGGCGTCGCCGAGACGGCCGCCGCGCAGATCACCTGCGCCAAGACCGGCGACGACTTCGTCGCGATCATCGACGTGCAGAACGACGACACGCCCGCCAACTGGTGCGGCGGCATCGGCACCACGGAGATCTCGTTCGAGGTGTACCTGATCTCCGGCGGCTGCTCCGCGGCCTCCGGCCTGTTCGTTCGCTGCCAGGACGACACGACGGCGGTCAACGCCTTCCTCTGCAACCGGATCCACAGCGTCCGGCCGACGGCGCCGTTCCCGTGGGGTCTCCCCGGCGGCCCCAGCGGAGGCTGCGCGCACATCGAGTACTCCGACTGACCCGGCCGCGCGGCCGTCGGGGCCACCTCGCCCGGCGGCCGCCCTTCCTCCATCCCTCGTTCCGAGGAGTGCCCATGACCGCTCGCTCCACGATCCCCCGTCTCGCCGCGACGCTCGCCACCCTCCTTCCGTTCCTGCTGATCCTCGAGCAAGAGGAGGCGAGCCCCGCGCCTCGGGCGGCGGCCGCGCCGACGACCGCCCTCCCGTCTCGCCTCGGCATGGACGACACGCAGGGTGAGGGCGCCGTCTGGTGGGCGCGCACCCGGCCGATGTCGTCGGCCACGCTCTGGCTCAGTCCGATGCTGCTCGCCTCGAACGGCCTCCCGGTCCGGTGGTGGGTCGCGACCTGCTCGATTCCGGGAAGCCCGGAGCCGCTGTCGTGTCTGCAGGGGAGCGTCCCCGCCGACTCGCGCGATCCGATCCGGTTTCACGGCGGGATCTTCCAGATCGACTTCGCGCCCGGCGAGAACCGGACGTGGCAGGATGTCCGCCGGAAACAGGAGCTCGACGCCCGCGTCGTCGGCCTCGAGTGAAGAACCCCCGCCCCCGAAGGAACCCCCGATCCGCATGACCATGAGAAGCATCGTCCCGCTCGCCCTCGCCGGCTCGGTCCTCGCGCCCGTCGCGACGCCCCAGCCGGTCCTCCCCGACGCGTCGCAGGAGTTCACGTTCCCCGACATGTCGCCGTACTCGAACCCGCCGCCGCCGGGGAGCCCCATCGGCCGGACGGCCGCGGCCCAGTGCACGCCCGACACGGTCCCGGACGTCGTCTACCACCACGGCAGCGGCGTCTGGATGCTCTACTCCCCCCACCGCCACGGAGCGATGCCGGTCGAGGTGCACACTCCCGCGACCGACTTCGCGGTCCTCCCGAACGCGACCGCCGACGGGAACGACGGCCTCCTCGTCGCGACCGCGTCCTCGCGCGGACTCTTCCTCTGGAACGACGTCACGAAGGAGTTCGACGAGCACCTGCCGGGCGGCCTCGCGGGCGGCGCGAAGCAGATCGAGGCGCATCCGACCCCGGGAGGGCTCGTGACCTTCGTCGTCTCCCTCTCGACCGACGGCGGCACGATCACCCCGGCGCTCTACATGAACGCGTCCGGCGGCACGCCGGCCCACGTCCTCAGCACGTCGTTCACGCCGATCACCCTCGCGTCGACCGCGAACTCGTTCGTCCTCGCCGACCTCGACGCCGACGGGACCCCCGAGATCGGCGTGGAACACACCTCCGGCGTCTTCGAGGTCCTGAACCTGAGCGACGGCTCGTCCCGCTATTCGATCCCCGGCGCGCTCCCGGGCGGCGCCGCCACGACGCTCGACGACGCGGACACGCCGAACCTCCAGTACATCGCCCGGATCGCCCACGTCCCGCCGATGGGCATCCCCGTCGCGTACGTCCTCGGGGCGAGCGGCGGGATCCAGACCTCCGTGATCGACCTCTGGGGAGGCACCATCCTCGGCCTCGCGGCCGCCGACCACGACCTCGACGGCGACGCCGATCTCTGCTTCACGCTCCAGGACGCTCCGAGCGCCGGGCGGCTGGAGAACGTCCAGGCGACCCCGTCGGCCGCGCCCGACTTCTCCGGGAGCACGATCTCCCTCGCCGCGGGGAGCTCGCCCGGCGGCGGAGCGTGGCCGGTCTTCGCCGACATCGACCAGGACGGGAAGCCGGGCGACCCGGACGTCGTCGTCTTCGATTCGGCGGTCCTCGCCGTCTACGTCCTCGAGAACCAAGAGGTCGTCGCGACCGACTTCCGCGTCGAGGTCCTTTCGTTCGCGGGCGACTTCGGCGCGGGCTCGGACCCGGAGATCGAACTCGAACTGCTGCCGCCGACCGCCTCTCTCGCGGGGACGGTCGAGCTGGAGTACCTCGTCTGGGCGCTCCCGGATCTCGACGACTTCCTCGCCTCCGAGTTCCTCGGCGTCGATCGGGTGCCGCTCCCGAGCGGGCCCGGCTCGTTCCTCCTGCCGTTCGCGCCGGACCCGATCCTCACGCCGCCGGGCACCGAGGCGTTCGCGGTGATGCTCTGCGCGGTCGAGGTCGACGGTTCGGACGAGGTGGTCTGGCGCTACCCGACGCTCAGCGGGATGTTCTCCCTCGAGGATGCGACGTTCGACGAGCTGATCGTCCTCGCGGCGCCGCCCCCGGAGGGCATCGAGCACAACACCGAGCCCCCCGGCGGCGGCTGGGTCCCCGGCGGCGACGTCGGTCCGTTCCCGATCCGCCCCTGACCCGATCGCGCGACCGCCCGTCCCGCCGCGACCGCCTCAGCGCGGTTTCGGGAGCGGGCGGTCGCCGAGGCCGATCAGCTGGACGCGCACGCGGCTCGCGGGGTGGCGTCCGTCCCGGGCCAGCCGATCGCGCGCGCCGCGCAGCGCTTCGGCGGGGGACGCGCCCGCCGCGAGCCGCGCGCCGAACTCCTCCATCAGGTCGAGCGTCGCCCCGAGCTCGAGGTCGGCGTCCGCGGCGACGACCGCGCGCGCGCCGCGGAGGAGGAACGACTCGCCGAGCCGACCGACGCCGTCGTCCCCGCGACGGACCGGTCCGCGCCCCGCGCCGCAGGCGAGGAGGACGACGAGCGGCGGCGCGTCGATCCGCTCGAGGTCCGGGCTCCGGACCAGGCCGTCCGGCCCGGCGAGGAGGAGCGCCGCCCCGCCGCCGGTCCGGCCCGGGTCGTAGACGCCGTGCGCGAGGACCAGCAGGGCCCGCGCCCCGGCCAGCTTCGGGTCGAGGAGCGCCGCCGGCGTCGCGTCCCCGCCGCTTCGGACGACGCGCCGCGCGCCGAACGACTCGAGCAGCCGGTCGCGATCGTCGTCCGGCAGCGGGATCGACGTCGCCTCCGGCCAGTCGGCCGCGAGCGCGTGGTCGACCTCGGGCGTCAGGACCGCGAAGACGTCCGGCCCGTCCGCCGGAAGCGCGTCCCGCTCCCGCCTCGCGAGCGCGATCCCGACCGGAACGGAGGGGAGGAGAGACAGCGCCTTCGCCCGGCCGAGCCTCTCGCCGTCTCCGATCGGGAGGAGGTCGAACGGGACGTCGCCGAGGCCGTGCCGGCCGACGACGGTCACCGCGTCCCAGCCGGCGATCGCCCGCGCGACCTCCGCCGGCAGGAGCTTCTCTCCGAGCGCGTCCGCGAGCCCCGTCCACTCGCCCTCGGCCCGCGCGTCGTCCCCCTCCGCCCGCGCCGCCCGCCGCAGCGCGACCGCGAGGTCCCGCCGCCGTGCGTCGATCGCGTCGATCCCCGGCGTCTCGGCGTGGACGATCCGCGCCGCGTCGACGCCGAAGACGTGCCCTCCCGCCGGCCCCGGCGGGACGTACACGAGCAGGCCGCGACCCTCGCCGGTCAGGAGCGCGCGCACCTCCTCGATCGGAGGCGGCTCGATCGCGAGCGTCCGCGCCGTCGACCCCATCGCCTCGACGCGGAGCGCGATCGACAGCGCGCGCCGCCGCCCCGCCTCCCCCGGATGCACCGCGAGCGTCAGCCGGATCAGCTCGGCGATGATCTGCCTTCGCTTCCCGTAATGGAGGAACCCGACCCCTCCGGAACGGAGCGGCGTCCTGGACCAGTGCGCGAGGAACCGCTCGAACGCCGCCTCGGCGCGGGCGAGCTGCTCGGCGAGCACCTCCCGCGGGCGCCCCTCGGCGCGCGCGACCGCGGAGGCGACGGCCGGCACGAACGCCCCGTCCTCGAGCGGCCCGAGGCCGGACGGATCGGCGGCCCGCAGCGCGCCGAGCCGTTCGACGGCCCCGTCGATCCACGCCCGCGCGGCCGGGACGTCCCCGTCCCGGAGCGCGAGCTGAGCGAGGGTCGCCTCCGCCCGCATCCGGTGGAGCCCGCTCAGGTCCCGCCTCTCCACGAGCGCCTCGATCCGGTCCCGCGCCCGCGCGTTCGCCTCCCGATCGGCCCGACCGTGCTCGGCGAGACCGATCGCGCGCCGGACGTCGAGGAGACGGAGGAGGTCGGGGCGGAGCTCCATCGCCTCGTCGCCGTTCGCGCGGTCGACGAGGCGTTCGAGCGCCTCGTACCGCCCCGTGGCGAGCAGCAGATCGGCGCGCCGGACGTACGACGTCCCGATCAGCGCGGCGCTCTTCAGCGCCCTCGCCAGCCGCTCCTCCTCCTCGACGAACGACGCCGCGAGGTCCGGGAGGCCGAGCGCCATCAGCGCCTCGGCCCGGAACGAGGCGATGCTGCAGCGGACGCTCCGCTCGTCCCGCCAGCCGTCCGGGCAGTCCTCCGCCGCCGCCTCCGCCCGATCGAGCAGCGCCATCGCCTCCTCGAACGCGCTCCGGCCGACCGCGATCTGCGACGCGACGACGAAGAGCGAGGGGCGCATCGTCACCGCCGGCGGCTCGCGCTCCGCCGCCTCGAGGTAGGTCGACATCGCCTCGTCGAGCCGCCCCTCGTCGCGCAACGCCTGCCCCAGCTGCCACGCCACGTGCGCGGAGTAGACCGGGTCGTCGAGTCTCGAGGCCGCCAACGCGTCGGCCCGCTCGAGCTCGGAGACGGCGTCGAACCGGTCCGGCCGCAGCGAGGGAGGGAGGCGCGTCAGGGTGTCGACCCCCATCAGGTACGCGGTCCGGAGCGCGTCGGTCGCGTCGTCCGCGGCGAGCGCGCCGCCCGCCATCTCCGTCAGCACGTCGTGCAGCTCCGACGCGAGCGCCGTCGCCTCCCGCCGCTCCGACGCGAAGATCCGGGACCGGAGCGCCGCGATCCGGTCGCCGAACGACTCCTCCTCGGCGTACGACGGGACCGCGGCGAGGACCGAGGGGAGCGCCGCCCACAGCCACCGGGCGCCGCGCCGGACGACGCCGCGCGTCATCGCGCGGGCACGCCCTCCGCCGCGGCGCTCCCGATCACCTCCCCGGTCGGCGAGAGCCGCCGCACCTCCCACCGGAATCGCGCCGGCAGCCGGAGACACTCCTCTTCGGTCGGGCTCCACGTCGTCTCCTCCAGCTCGCGCACCACGAGGACCGGCTCCGCGCCGGGACCGGCCGCGTCGTCGAAGACGCGGAGTTCGAACACGTCGCCCGGGTCCCGCGGGCTGCTCCATGCGAACGCTCGGCGGCCGACGCCCGGCGCGAGCGCGCCGCCCGGGTCGATCGGGGCGAACGGTTCGCTCGCGCGGGTCGGGCGGACGATCTCGACGCCCCCTTCCCCGATGAAGTACGGAGCGTCGCCCCCACCGGACGGGGAGGCCGACCGCCCCGCGAGCCAGACGGTCACCGTCACGAGGACCGCCGCCGCCGCGACGAGCGCCACCGTCCGGAGCGTCCGGGGAGCCCTCGACGCCTCCCGCTCGATCGTCCGGCGCGCCGCCTCCTGTCCGGGCGCGTCGTCGAGCCGCTCCGCCTCGGCGAGCGTCTCTTGGCGCTCCCGAGCTCCGGCCGCGTCGAGGAGCCGCTCCAGCTCGTCCCGTCCGTCGAACCCGCTCATGCCCGTCCCTCCCCCGCCGTCTCGAGCACCGCCCGGAGCTTCTCGAGCCCCCGCGCGTGGTGGGTCTTGGCGCTGCTCGGGGTGATCCGCAGCGCCTCCGCGATCTCCTGGTACGAGAGCTGATCGACGTGCCGCAGCCGCGTCACCTCCGCCTCGCGCGGCGAGAGGTGCCGCATCAGCGCATCGAACGACTCCGTGTCCGCCCCCTTCGTCGGCTCCGCCTCGACCGCGACCTCGGGCGGCTCTCCGGCGCTGATCGGCTGTCGCGAGCGACGCCGGAGCGCGCTCGTGTGTTCGAACGCGCAAAAGCGGAACACCCACGTCTCCAGCGCCGCCCTCCCCTCGTACGTCGCGAGCTTCTTCCAGATCAGGAGGGCCGTCTCCTGCGCGACGTCCTCGAGCTCGTCCGCCGCGAGGGGCGAACCGAGGCGACGATTCCGCGCGGCGAGGATCCGCCCGACGCACCGCATCCGTTCGCTGAACGCGCGCACCGCGGCGCGGCGGCCCTCGAGGACCCCCCGAACGAGTTCGAGGTCCCGCGCGTGGTCACCGGTCATGGAGGTGGGCGCTTCGAGGGGGGCGAACGGTCGACACGGAATCAGCCTACCCGACGCGGACGGCGCTCGCGCCGGCCGGGGACGTCCGCGGCGACGGCGTGAACGATCTCCTCGTCGGCGCGCCCCGCGGCGAGGTCCAGGGCGGCCTGCCGATGCCCGGGACAGAGCACGTCCTCACGACCGTCTGCGGCGACGCGGTCGCGACGGGCGCCGGCTCCCCCGGCTTCCTCGACCAGCCCGTCGGCGGCGGCTGCTCGTTCCTGCTGGCGCCGGCCGGGCTGATCCTCCCGCCGGCGACGCTCTCGGGAGCGGGGCCGGGGACCGGCGCGCTCGAGCTCGAGGGAGAGCTTCCGATCCCCTCCCCGCTCGCGTCGGTCCACCTCCAGGTCCTGGTCGCCGATCCGACCGCCGCGCCGGGGTTCCGCGCGACGAAGGGGCTGAGGGTCACCATCGAGTGAGATCGGCCCGCGCCGGTTTTCCCCGGTTCGCGTGAAAGATCCTCCCCCCTCGCCGGAGAATGGGGCATCCGCACCCCTCGCGCCGAGGACCGATGGACCCTCTCCCCGCCACGCGTCAGAGCCTGATCCTCCGCCTTCGGGAGCGGAGCCGCGACGGGTGGGCGGAGTTCGTCCGGATCTACGAGCGCGCGATCCTCGACTCCTGCCGGCGCCGCGGCCTCCAGGAGGCGGACGCGCGCGACGTGACGCAGGAGGTCCTCGCCGCCGTCGACGCCCGGGCGGCGACGTGGGACGGCGACCCGTCGAAGGGGACGTTCCGCGGCTGGCTGTTCCGCGTGGCTCGGAACGTCGCGGTCGACCGGATCGCCGAGCGGGCGCGGCACGCCGCGATCGGCGGCGGCGGAGCGGCGGACGGGACCGGGGAGCGCCGGCTCGACGAGTTGCCGGAGACGGACGCCGCGCGCGGCGTGGGGTTCTGGATCGACTACCGCCGGCGTCTGACGGAGTGGGCCGCGGAGCAGGTGCGCCCCGACGTTCACGAGAGCTCCTGGCGCGCGTTCTGGCGGACCGCGGTCGAGGGACGCGCCCCCGAGGACGTCGCCCGCGAACTCGGGACGACGGTCGGGAACGTCTACACCGCTCGATGTCGCGTCTTCGCGCGCATGCGAGCCCTCGTCGCCGACCTCGAGCCGCCCGACGGCGACCCGAACCGCCCCGGAGCGGACCTGCTCCCGCGCGCCGCGAAGCGCCCGACCGAACCGACCGAACCGACCGAACCGACCGACCGGAGGAGAGCATGACGCCGAACGAACCGACCGTCTGCGCCGCGGCCCCGCGCCTCGAGGCGTTCCTGGACGAGCGGCTCCCCGAACGCGAGGAGACCGAGGTGCGCGAACACCTCGACGACTGCCCCCGCTGCCGCGCGACGCTCGACGGCCTGGTCGCGGACGCCCGCGCGTGGGACGGTCTCCGCGACGCGTTCGCGAGCGACGCGCCGACCACGCTCCTCCCGACGGCGGACGCCGGCGAGCGCGCTCGCGACCCGGAGATCGAGCGGCTGCTGGAGCACCTCGTCCCGTCCGACGACCCGCGGATGCTCGGCCGGATCGGGACGTACGAGGTGTGCGGCGTGGTCGGCCGCGGCAGCGCCGGGATCGTGCTGAAGGCGCTCGACCGGAGCCTGAACCGAACCGTCGCCGTCAAGGTCCTCTCGCCGGCGTTCGCGGGACGCGGCCCGGCGCGCAAGCGGTTCGATCGGGAGGGACGGGCGGTCGCCTCGGTGACGCACGAGCACGTCGTCCCGGTCCACGCGGTCGAGGAGGAGCGCGGCCTGCCGTACCTGGTGATGCAGTTCGTCCCCGGCGGATCGCTGCAGCGACGCATCGACGACGACGGACCGTTCGCGACGCGGGAGGTCGTCCGGCTCGGACTCCAGATCGCGCGCGGACTGGCGGCGGCGCACGCGCAGGGGATCGTCCACCGCGACGTCAAGCCGGCGAACGTCCTGCTCGAGAGCCCGAGCGGCCGGGCGATGGTGACCGACTTCGGCCTCGCCCGCGTCGCCGACGACGCCACGGTGACCGGCAGCGGGATGATCGCGGGGACCCCGCAGTACATGTCCCCCGAGCAGGCGAGCGGAGAGGCGGTCGACGCCCGCTCCGACCTGTTCAGCCTCGGCTCGGTGCTGTACGCGGCGGCGACCGGCCGGGCGCCGTTCCGCTCCGACTCGGTGTTCGGGACGATCAAGCGCCTCTGCGAGTCGGAGCCGACGCCGGTCCGCGACCTGAACCCCGAGATCGACCCGTGGCTGGCCGCGTTCATCGGACGCCTCCTCGAGAAGGACCCGGCCGACCGGTTCGCGTGCGCGGCGGAGGTCGCCGACCACGCCTCCGCGCCCGTGGAACGCGCCGACGCGCCGCGCCCGGAAGCCGTCGCGATTCGCCGTCGCCGCGGCGCTGGTCGCGACCGCGGTCGGCGTGCTCGCGTTCGGGGCGGAGCGGTACGGCCTCCTCGGCCCGACCGAGCCGGACGAGCCCGGCCGCGCGGCCACGGACGGTCCCGCGGGCGGCGCGAGGGCGCTGGCGAGCCTCCTCCCGGCGCCCTCCGCCCTCGGCGATCCGGCCGCGACCCCGAAGGACGTGCGCGACCTCCGGAAGGCGCCGTCGACCGGCGGCGGCTCCTCCCCGACCGCCGCCTCCCCGGATCCGGCGGAGGCCCTCTCGGCCGCGGACGAGGCGGGACGGCCGGGCGAGCTGGTCGCGGTCCACGGCGCGTTCCCCGGCGGGATCGTCGACGGCTACTCCCTCTACCTCCCCCGCTCGTACGGCGACGGCGACACCACGTACCCGACGATCGTCTTCCTGACCGGCGGGTGCGGCGTCGGCGGCGATGTCGGCGACCTCGCCTGCTGGGGGCTGCCGAAGCGGATCGCCGAGCGCGTCGACGAGGAGGACGACGACCTCCTCTCCCGCTACGACCGGCTGCTGCTCGACACGTTCATCGTGATCGCGCCGCACATGACCGGCGGGTCGTACGAGGAGCGTCAGTTCTACGACCAGGAGGAGGCGATCGCCCGGATCCTCGATCGGGTCGCCGCCGAACACCGGGTCGACGAGGAGCGCGTCTACCTCACCGGCGCCGGCCGCGGCGGGCACGGGACGTGGGGGCTCGCCTCGCGGATGCCCGACCGGTTCGCGGCGATCGCGCCGATCCGCGGCTTCCTCGACGGCGTCGTCGACTGGGACGCGCTCGCGGAGCTCCCGATCTGGACGGCGCACCGCGTCGAGGACGACCAGGTCCCGTACGCCGAGAGCGCGGCGGCGGTGACGCGGCTCGAGGACGCCGGCGGCGAGGCGTTCCTCCGCCTCGACGCGCTCGACGCCTCCGACGCCGACCTCGACGGGACGAGCCGCGTCTTCACGACGATCGCGACCGACGAGGGCGGCTCCTGGCCGAACCTGTACGAGCGCCCGGAGTTCTTCGACTGGCTGCTCCGCTTCCGCCGGCCCGCGGCGAGCGGGGAGGAACCGCGCGAGCTCTGAGCGGCGCGCCGACGGGATGCGACGGACGATCGGCGCCGGCTCCGGGGTTCCCCGGGGGCGGCGCCGATCGTTCGTCCGGCCGACGTTCCGCGGTCGATCTCGACGAACGGTGGGGTACCGTGGGCCCGCGCGGACCGGAGATCGCCCCCTCGGCGCCGCGCGCGAGGATCGTGTTCCTCGGGGAGACGGATGAGCCGGCCGCGCCCCCCCGCCTGGATCGCGCTCGTCACGGCGATCGCCGCCGCGTGCGGGCTGATGGTCCTCTTCTGCTCCCCCACGCCGTCCCGCCCGAGTCCTGACGCGGCGCGCGCGCTCCCGCCGGAGACGGAGACGTCCTCCCCGACGTCCACGGAGGAGCGGGACGTGGCCCGGTCTCGGCCCGACGCTCCGACCCCGGACGCCGCCCCCGTCGTTCCGACGGGAGCGCGGGTCCTCGTGCGGACGGAGGACGGGACGCCCGTCGCCGGCGCGACCGTCCGCTGGGTCGACGAGAGCGAGGTCGAGATGCGCCGGGACGGCGCCCTGTTCGAGGCGCGGCCGGACGTCGAGGAGGCGTTGGCGGGATTCGGTCACGAGACGACGAGCGACGCCGACGGCGCCGCGCGGCTGCCGGCGACGTCCGGGCGGACGGTCGTCGCGGCACGGCTCGGTGCGGCGTTCGGTCTCACGACCTTCGATCCGTCGCGGGAGTCGACCGTCGTCGTCGCGCTCGTCGACGACGCGTCGCTCCTCGCCCTCGTCGTCGACCGACACGGGAATCCGCGCCCCGACGTGCCGGTCGCGCTCCGTCGCGCCCTCCAAGTCGGCGGCTCGGGAATCTCGATCCCCCTCTTCGTCGGGGCAGCGCGACCTGGCGAGAGCTTCGTCGAGATCCCGCGCGCCCGAGCGCTGACTCGCGACGGGCGTCGTGATCCGGAGCGGTTCCGGTACGAGCTCGCTCCGGACGTCGTCCTCCAGACCTCGTCGACGGGAGCTCCGGTGGCGCTCGACCCGTTCGAGTTGCCGCGCGAGCCGGTCCGCCTCCGGACCGACGCGACCGGCGCGATCCGGATCCGCGTCGAGAACCCCGACGGCTCGCCGTGCCTCCGGCCGGCGACCGTCTCGACGAGCTGGGGAGGCTCGCACTCCGGTCACCACGCGCGGCGCGACACGGAGTCCGGCGAGGTCGTCTTCCCGCACGTCCTCGTCGACGGCCCGGTCCGCTTCCACGCCCGCCGGCGCGAGCCGCCGGCCGACGCCGTGTCGATCGAACACCCGGGCGGCCGCGTCCGCGGCGGCGAACTCGTGCTCGTCGCCCGGCTCCCCGAGCCCGGGGCGCGCGACGCGGTCGTGCGCGGACGCGCTCTCGACGTCGAGGGACGTCCGATCGCCGAGGCGTCGCTCCTGGTCGACGCTCCGGTCGGCGCGAGCCCGGACTCCGGCTGGCCCCGGCCGGCGCCCGTGTCGACGTCGACCGACGCGGGCGGTCGGTTCGAGGCGGCCTTCTCCGTCGGCATGGCCCGAATCCTCGGAGAGCGTCTCCGCCTGCGCGTCGCCGACGAGAACGGCGCCCCGCGCGACGACGCGGTCGGATGGGCCCGGCGGCCCGAGCCGCTCTCGACCGGAACCCACGACCTCGGCGACGTCCGGCTCGCCGCCGTCCCGCTCCTCGTCGCCGGGACGGTCACGCGGACCGACGGAGACGCCGCGTCCGGCGCGATCGTCACGGCGACGGTCGAGCGCCCGACCACCGAGCGCGAGCGACGCCACCGCGACCGGCCGACGCGCCCGGTCCGGCTCACCGGCAAGGCGAAGGCGGACGGTCGATTCGCTCTCCACGTCGACGCTCGGGACGCGGGCGGCCTCGTCGCCGCGCGCCTCGACGGGGGATCGTCGCCTCGTCGCCCGTTCACGAGAGGGGAACGGGACGTCGACCTCGTCGTCCCGATCCCGGGCGAGGTGCGGGTCCGCCTCGAGCTCGATCCCGACGTCCCGCCGGACGACCTCCTCGTCGATCTGCGACGGGACGGCGCCGACCCGCTCCGGCTGCACCGGGTCGGCGCGGCGTCGTTCCTCGCCGAGGCCGTCCCCGCGGGGACGTGGGCCGTCCACGTCTCCGTGGCCCGCGAGCCGGACGACCCGGCGGCCGTCGTCGAGGACGTCGAGGTCGAGACCGGGAGCGTCTGCTCCGACCGGCGGCTCGACCCGATCGACCTGCGCGGGCGGTTCACGACGCTCCGGCTCCGCGTCGTCGACCGGCGCGGCGGGCCGGTGCCGGACGTCGGGACGATCAACGCGATCCGCGGAGGGCGCGTGCGCTGGCTCGGCGCGTTCGGTCGGGCCCACCGGATCACCCGCCGTCCCGACGGGCTCGACCTGCTCCTCTTCGCCGACGGATTCCGACCCCGGCGCCTGACCGCGGCGCGAGGCGACCTCACCGTCGTCCTGGAGGACGGGTTCCCGGTCCGGGTCCGAGCCGACGAACGCCTCGCGCGCCTCGTGGCGGACGCCCACGTTTCGTTGACGCTCACTCTCGAGAGCCCCGTGGAGGGCGTGGCCGCGGCCGCTGGGGCGTGGATCGGGCGCGCGTATGGCGCCCTTTCGGACGGGTCGGCGACGCTCCCGGTCGCCTGGCCGGGGACATACGGCCTCGAGTGGACGGCCGGCCGCAGGGTCGGCGCCTGGCCGAAGACCGGGAAACGGTTCGTTCGCGCGGAGCGGATCGTCGTCGACGAGGGAGCGGAGGGAGTCGACGTCGAGCTCGCCCCGACCGACGAGGAGCTCGACGCGCTGCGCGTGTTCCTCGGCGGCGGATGACCCGCTCACCCGGACCTCTCGGCAGCGCGACGACGTGCGGGTCGACCTCGACCGAACGCTCCGAGGACGTCGCTCCCCGGCCGCTCAGATCCCGATCGTCCAGGCGAGTCCGTTCGACTGCGCGGTCTTCAACGCGCCGCCGGCCGCGGGATCGACGAACAGCACCTGAAAGAAGACGGACTCCCCGCAGAGCGCCTGATCGACCGGGATCGACAGCGGCACCGCGAGCGACCCGTCCGCGGGGAACGCCGGCAACGGCACGACCCACGCCGGCGCGACGTGCAGCGTCCCGCCGTCGAACGGGACCGAGGCGGCGGCGACGCCGACGAGCAGCGAAGGGGCGAGACCCGACGTCCCGTTCGCGACGGTCAGGACGACGTCCTCCCCGAGTCGCGGGATCGGCTCGGAGGCGAGGACCGGCACTCCCGCGCCGCCGGCCTTCCCCGCGCCGTAGGCGAACGACGCCGCGAGGTCGGCGCAGAACGGGGGACCCGTCCGGACGTGCGGCCGGGTCGAGCCGTTGAACGGGGGCGACCGCCAGACTCCCGGCGCGGCCCACGGCACGAGGTGCGTCGCGAAACGCGGACGAGCCCGCCAGCGCCACGCACCGTCGGGCAACCCGTCGACGATCGCCTCGATCGGCACCGGCGCCGAGGCGACGTCGACGAACGGGCCGACCACGGTCGCGACGCCGTCGAACGGAACGCCGACCGGCTTCACCTCGACCTCGATCGCGACCGGAGCGGCGCCGAACGGGTTCCGGGCGTCGAGCCGGGCGCGGAACCCGCCCCCCTTCGCGAGCCCGCCCGCGACGACCGGCGCCGAATCGTCGAGGCGCCGGAGTCGCGGCGACGCGACGTCCGGCGCGACGTCGGCGCTGTCGAGGACGACGATCCTCCCGAGGCTCGACTTGTCGTCGTACTCCCCGGCGTTCTCCCACCCGACCGCCACGTCGGCCCGACCGTCCCCGTCGAAGTCGCCGCCCCCGGCGACCGCCGCCGCGAAATCCTCGGCGTACGTGTTTCCGCCGACGAAGAAGAGGCTCTCGCCCGGCCCGCTCGGCGAGCCGAACCAGACGGTCACGCGGGCCGCCTTGTTCCCGAGGTCGTACCACGGGGAGAAGTCCGGGCTGTCGTGCGACGGCGCGCCGACGATCAGCTCGGCGAACCCGTCCCCGTCGACGTCCCCGCCGTCGGAGACATCGTGTCCCAGGTTGTGGCCGACGGCGTTCCCGTCCTCCTTCCAGTCGGCCGTGTCGCCCGGATTCCCTCCCTGGCCGAGGAAGACGAGCACCCGCCCCTCGGTCGATTGCCCCTTCGTGTAGAACGGCGCCCCGACCGCGACGTCGGTGAACCCGTCCGCGTCGACGTCCGACAGCCCGGCGACGGCGAACCCGAACTTCATCTTCTTCTTCCCGCCCTT
>JAUIEL010000071.1 GCA_030428825.1 bacterium | reverse complement strand
GGCGCCGGCCTGACGCTCGCGGAGCCAGCCGAGCGACCGGTCGAGGGCGGCGCGGTCGCGCACGACGACCGCGCCCGCGAGGTGGCCGAGCGCCGCGTCGACCGCCCGCGCCCGGTCGCGATCGACCGGAAGGAGCTCGCCGAGAAGGCCGACGACGCCGTCGACCCCGTCCCCGTCGCGCGCCGCCTTCACCAGCGCTCGCGAGCCCTCGTCGACCCCCTCCATCTTCTCGATGACGCCGTCGAGCGTGTCGCGACGCGACTCCTTGCCGGCGAGCGCGGCCTGCTTCTCGGAGATCTCCCGCCGCAGCTCCAGCTCGCGCTCGCGGCGCGCCTCGAGTTCGCGACGCGACTCCTCGACCGACCGCGTCCGCTCCCGCGCCCGCTCGTCGAGCGCCGAGAGTGCGACGCCGACCGCGCTCGACTCCTCCGAGATCCGCTCGAGCAGGCCGGCGAGCTCCGCCTCCCGGCGCACGAGCCGCTCGCGCGCCGACCGTAGCCCGCGCGCCTCGGTGTCGAGCGAGGCGCGATCGTTCGAGAGCGACAGCTCGCGCTCGGCCAGCCCGACGATCCGCTCCTCGAGCCCGTGGAGCGTCTCCTCGCGCGACGCGGCCTCCCGCTGCGCCGTCTCGAGCGCCGCCTTCCGCTCCTCCGCCTGACGGCGTGCGGCCGCCTGCTCTTCGCCGCGCGCCGCCGCCTCCGCCGCCAGCGTCGCCGCCTCCTCGTTTCGGGCCGCCAGCTCCTCGTCGAGCCGCGCGACCTCCGCCGCGCGCTCCTCGCCGGCGGAGCGGCTCTCCTGCGCGCGCTGCTCGAGCGTCGCCTTCCGCTCCTGCGCCTGGTCGTACTCCGCGCGGACCTCGACGCGACGGTTCCGCGCCCGGCCGAACGACTCGCGCACGACGCCGGTCTCCGACTCGACCGACTCGACGCGCCGGGTCGCCTCGGCGAGGCCCGCCTCCGACTGCTGGTCGAGGTCGTGCGCCGCGGCGAGGTCGTCGGCGAGCTGCTTCCGACGCACCGCCATGTCGGCGCCGGCGAGGAGGAACTGGACCGTCTTCAGCTCGGTCAGCCGGTCGGAGAGCTCGACGTACGACTTCGCGCGCCCCGCCTGGATCCGGAGCGACCGGACCCGCCGCTCGAGCTCCTCGATCAGGTCGGCGACCCGCAGCAGGTTCTGGTCGACCTTCTCGAGCTTCCGCGCCGCCTCGCGCTTCCGCATCCGGAACTTCTGGATCCCCGCCGCCTCCTCGAACACGGCCCGCCGATCGACCGGGTTCGCCTTCAGCACCGCGTCGATCCGCCCCTGCTCGAGGACGGCGTACATGTTCTGACCGAGGCCGGTGTCGACGAACAGCTCGCGGATGTCCTTCAGCCGGCAGACCCGGCGGTTGACGAGGTACTCGCTGTCGCCGTTCCGGTACAGACGGCGGCTGATCGACACCTCGGTCGCGTCGATCGGGAGGGTCGAGTCGGAGTTGTCGAACTGCAGGGTCACCTCGGCGAACCCCATCGGCGGGCGGTTGCCGTTCCCCTTGAACACCACGTCCGCCATGTTGTCGCCGCGGAGCGCGGTCGGCCGCTGCTCGCCGAGCGCCCACTTCACCGCGTCGACGACGTTCGACTTCCCGCAGCCGTTCGGGCCGACGAGACAGGTCACGCCGGCGTTCAGGTCGAAGGTCGTCTTGTCCGCGAACGACTTGAAGCCGTGGATCTCGATCTTGTCTAGGCGCATTCCTGCGGACTCCGGCCGGAGGGGTCGACGTAGGCGCGGACGAACCGGATCCGGTCCGCCGCGTCGGCGTGGTCGTTCGGGAGCGGGGTCGGGAGCATCCCCTCGCGGAGGCTCGCCTCGAGCGCGGCCGCCGCCTCGGGGGACGGGCCGTCGTCGCGCGACGAGAGCGAGGGGGAGTAGAGGTACCGGCGGCCGTCGTGCGGGACGCCGTGGACGTCGCGGCCGCGCGGGAACCGGTCGAAGTCGATCGTGCCGAACCGGCGGAGGACGTCCGCGTCGTCGGTGAACGCCGCGACGAGCGGGAGGCGGCGCCGCTTCGCCTCGTCGGCGACCCGCTTCCGGGCCGCCTCGACGACCGCGCGCGCGAACTCGAGGGACCGTTCGTCCCGCGAAGGGGGATGGTCGAACGCGACCCGGCACGCCGCGTCGAGCCCGGCGAGGCCGATCTCGTACCGCCCGCCGACCCGCTCGCGCGAACCGCCGAGCCGGGCGAGCCGACCGCGCGGGGAGGTCGCCTCGGGGAGACCGTCGAAGAACCGCGCTCGCGCCTCGCACGCCGCGGCCGCCAACCCGATCGCCTCGCCGACCTGCTTCACGACCGCGCCGGTCTCGAAGCGGCGGACGCGGAACGCCGACTGCGCGACGTCGACGTCGACCCGCAGCCAGGTCGGCACGAACGACGCGAGCCCGCCCGCGAACGCCCCCGACTCGACGACGATCCCCGCCCGCCCGGGCGCCGCCTCGGCGAGGACGCACGACTCGAGGGCGCCGAGGTCGTCGACCTCGTCCGACGTCCGCTCGGCCGGCCGGAGCCCGAGGAGGAGCCGCGGCGCGACGACCCCGTCCCGATCCCCGAGCCTCGCCGCCGCCGCGAAGAGCGCCGCCGCGAACGCCCGCTGGCGCGCCGCCGTCTCGTCGCCCGAGAGGCCGATCGCCTTCGCCGCGTCCGCGAGCTCCGCCGCGGCGCGCGGCCGGACCTCGAGCGCGAGCCGCGGCGACGGCGGCGGCAGCTCGGCCGGATGCCCGAGCGCCGAGAGCAGCCGTTCGGCCGCCTCGGTCGGCTCGTCGAACGCGAGGAGGGCCGGGAGCCGGTCGAGACCGCGGAGGATCAGCTCCTCGTCGACGGTCTCGCCGGCGCGGAGCGCGAACAGCCGCGCCGCGTCGAGCGCCGCGCCGGCCGACGCGCCCGCCGGCGCCGGCGGGACGTCGACCTCGAGCCGCTGGACGCGGGTCGGCGAACCGAGGGACCCGACGTGGATCCGGCCCGCGAGGTGCGCCTCGACCACCTCGGGCGAGTGGACCGCGAGGAGCGAGTACTGCGTCCAGCTCGCCGCCGCGACCGCCCGGTCGTTCGCGTCGGCGCCGCCGGCCGCGAGCCCTCCCCCGACGCCCGCGCGGATCAGCCGGTCGAGGTCGTACCGCGGGAGGCCGATCGTCGCCTGTCGGTTCAGCACGCGGTCGTAGCCGCGCTCGAACAGCTCGTTGTCGACGAGCGCGCGGACCAGGGACGTCGACACGCGGGTCAGGCCGGACGAGAAGACGCGCTGCTCGACGGCGGCCGCGATCTCCTCGGCGACCGACGGCGGCAGGTCTCCCTCGACGAGGAGCGCCTCGACGATCTTCCCCTTCGACCACGACGACACCTTCGCGTGCGCGCGCGCGTCGACCGTCGGGAGCTTCTCGTTCGGCGCCGGGCGCTCGTCGTCCCGCACCCGGAGCGCGGAGCGGATCCGCGCCCGGCGATCCCGCTCGAGGATGAACGCCTTCGCCGCCGCGGCGTGGCCGGTCTCGACCAGGACCTTCTCGATCAGGTCGGAGACGTCGTCGATCGACGGCGTACGGTCGCTCCACTCCTTCTCGATGAACATCGCGACGACCGACGCGAGCTCCTCGGCGAGGAACCGATCCTGCCCGCCGACCGAGCGCGCCGCGCGATCGATGGCGTCGGCGATCTTCGCCTGGTCGAACGGCACCTCCCGGCCGTCCCGCTTCCGGACGTTCATCGAGCTACGGATCACGCGGTCAGTCCCTCCGCTTCTCGAGCAGCGGTTTCAGCTCCTCGAGGAACTCCTCGACGTCCTTGAACTCCCGGTAGACCGACGCGAACCGGACGTACGCCACGTGGTCGAGCTCGCGGAGCGCGTTCATCACGAGCTGCCCGATGAACTTCCCCGAGACCTCCTTGTCGAACGTCTCGTTCAGCTGCGACTCGATCCGGTTGACCGTCTCCTCGAGCACCTCGAGCGAGACCGGGCGCTTCTGGCACGCCTTCATCAGCCCGGTCATGATCTTCGCCCGGTCGAACGGAACCCGCCGCCCGTCCTTCTTGATCACGTGGAGGGTCGGTTCCTCGACCTTCTCGTAGGTCGTGAACCGCTTCCCGCACTCCAGGCATTCCCGCCGCCGCCGGATGACGTAGGCGTCCCCGGAGGTCCGGGAGTCGATCACCCGGTCGTTGTTGGAGGTGCAGTAGGGACAGCGCATCCGCTTCCAGGAACCGAACTTCTGAGGAATCGCACCCGGGACCCCGGGGACCGCCGCCCCGCCCGCGGCCCGTTGTATCACCCCACAAATAGTAGGTCAACGAACCCGAACCACGACATGAAGAGTCGGCGGTACGGCGGAACGCGTTCGGCGGGGTCGGGGCGTGCGCCACGGCGGGGGCCCGGAGGAGGGACGAGCTCTCCGACCCGCTCACGTCCTCGCGCGATGCGTCCGGCGCGGTCTCCGCGCAGGGACGAGTCGCGCTGCGGGGTCGCTCTCGAAGCGTCGCCCCTCCTCCGGTCCTCCGCCTCGCCCGCTCCGGACGGCCTCACCCGATTCCGCCTGGGGGGAAGGGTGCGGTGCGCGCGACCGATGGATGGAAAGGAGGCGCGACCCGGAGATGAACGGGTCGTCGTGCTCTCCCCCGACGGCGTCAGACCCCACGACTTGCAAGTAGCGGGGTCTGACCCCACCCCACTCATTCGGCACGAAACGGTGACGCGCAGTTCGTATCCCGTGTCCCACGAACGACCTGACGCATCCGCGGCCGACGCCGAGAACGGCGCGGGACCGCCCGCCGACGACGTCGCCGTCGTGCTCGACGCCAGATCGAGCCCCGATCGCCCGAACGCGTCCGTGAGTGGGGTGGGGTCAGACCCCACCCCGCGCGCGTCGTGGGGTCTGACGCCGTCGGTTGGACGCCGAGCGAACGCCCGGTCCGATCCATCGGTTCGCCCCTCCCCTGCATCCATCGGTCGGGCGCTCCGCATTCCCCCCTTTCCCCCGGAAGCGGGTGAGGAAGTTCGGAGCGGGAGACCACGCGACACGCATCGCGCGAGGACGTGAGCGGGTCGGAGAGCTCGTCCCTTCTCCGGCCCCGCCGTGGCGAACGCGAAGACGTTCCCGAATCGCGTTCCACGCCCCGCGCGCAGCGGTCGCCCCTCGCAGTAGTGTCCCGCCGGATTCCGAACACCGTTCACCCTCCGAACAACCCGCCCCCCGCCATCCGCACGATCGACCCCGCCTCCGTCGGGCACGCCGCATGCGACCGCGCCCGCGTCCGCCGACGCCGAAGCAAGACCCCCCGAAGAAGAACCCCCGGAGTCCCTCCATGACCGACGAAGCGAAGCGTCCCCACCCGATCGTCCGCCGCCTCTCCGCCGCCACCCGCCGGGCCGTCGACCGCGGCTGCTCCTCGCTCCGCCGCGTCGTCCGCGACCCGACCCCGTTCACCGATCAGGCCGCCGCCTGGCTCCGGCGCGGCGCCGAGCCGAGCGAGGACGCCCCGGCCGACGCCCCCCTGACCGAGGCCCGCCGCCGCGAGGCGGTCGCGCTCCTCGGCCTCTCCGAGGTCGACCGGGCCGCGCAGGCGTGCACCGAGGCGATCTCCACCCTCGAGGAGGAGATGGAGGAGGACGCGGACGCGGTCGTCGCGCTGCGCGGGACGATCGGGAAGCTCTCCTCGTCGCGGACCGACCTCGAGGCGGAACGCTCCCGGTTGCTCGAGCAGCACCGCGACCGGAAGGCGGAACGTGTCGCGCTCGAGCGGGGGCTCGGCGCCGAGGAGGAGGACGCGCCCCGGCGGACCGCGGCGGCGTCGGTCGGCGCGGCGTTCGAAGCCGCGGGCGAGAAGGTGACCGACCTCATGGACGCGGTGACCGACGCCGTCGGCCGGCGCATCCCGTTCGCGCGCCGCTGATCTCACCGGCTCGAACGCGAGCGCGCCCGCGCCCTCCGATCCGGAAGGCGCGGGCGCGCTCGCGTTCGCAGACGGAGACCGGGTTCACCGGGCCGCCGCCGCCTCCCTCTGCGCGTCGCCGAGCAGCTTCTGGCGGATGACCTTGTACTCGAACATCCCCCACATCGACGAAGTGAGCATGTACAGCGACAGACCCGCCGCGTAGCCGTAGAACATGACGCCGAACATGATCGGCATGAACATCATGATCTTCTGCTGCTGCTGCGCCTGCGGGTCGGCCGGCTTCGGCGCCATCTTCATCTGACCGACGAACGCGATCGTCGCGAGGATCGGCAGCAGGTTGAACGCGAACGACGTCCCGGGGATGTCGAACATCGCGTCGGGGAGCGCGAGGTCGTTGATCCATCCGACGAACGGCGCCTGCCGCAGATCGATCGCCGTCCGGAGGATCTGGAACATCGCGATGAAGATCGGGAACGTGATCAGGATCGTCAGGCACCCGAGGAGCGGCGGCTTCGCGTTGTGCTCCTTCAGGAGCTTCATCTGCTCCTGCGCGAACTTCTGCGGCTTCTCCTTGTACTTCGCCCGGAGCGCGTCGAGCTTCGGCTTCAGCACCTGCATCTTCTGCGAGTAGCGCTGCATGCTGAGCTGCTGCGTCCTCGTGATCGGGAACATGCAGATCCGGACCAGGAGCGTGAGCAGGATGATCCCGACGCCCCAGTTTCCGGTGAAGTCGTGGAAGAACCGCAGGACCACGAGCAGCAGCTTGTTGATCCAGCGGAAGCTCTCCCACGAGCCGTAGTCGAGGTCGATCAGCGGCTGGAACACGGCCAGCCCCTGGTCCTCGAGGAGGCGCGGGTCCTTCGGGCCGACGTAGTAGTCGAACGACACCGTCTTCAGCTCTTCCCCCGCCTTCGACACGGGGATCGGCACGACCAGCTCGGAACGGATCTTCTCCGGGAGGTGGTCCCCCTCGGCGTAGAGGTGGGCCGACGTCGCGTCCCCCTCCCGCTTCGGCGCCAGCATCGCGCCGAAGTAGAGGTTCGAGGCCCCGACGAACGCGACGTGCGTCTGGCCGCTCGCCGACGCGTCGACCGGGTCCCCCTCGAGACCGGACGCCATCTCCTGGCGGACCGTCGGCTCGCCGGCGCGGTCGAGCAGCATCGTGACGCCCTGCGGTTCGGTCGTGAACCATCCCCGCTCGACGTCCTCGATCCCGCCGGTCGCCCGGAGGATCATCGTCTGGTACGGCTGGCCGCTCCAGTCGTCGGCGAGCGTGCGGACCCCGAGCTCGACGTCGAGCGCGTGGTCGCCCGGCCCCGCCTCGACGCGCTTGACGAACTCGAGCCCGTCCTCGGTCGCGTACGTGAACGTCAGCCGCCGCCGGCCGTCCGCCCCGGTCTCGTCGTCGACCTTCCAGTTCACCTGGTCGAGGCCGTACCGCGCGGCGCGCCCCGCGATGACGTTCTCGGAGAGGACGAGCGCGTCGCCGTACGTCGCCTCGGGCGGGAAGAGGGAGACCCAGTGCTCCTCTCCCTGTCGCCGCTCCTGCTTCCCCTCGGCCGTCAGCCAGTGCTCCTTCAGCCAGACCTGACGCACGGCGGCGCCCCGGTTCGTGAACGTCACCTTCAGGTGCTCGTTCTCGAACGGCGGGATCTCGACGGCGCCGACCCGCGTCGCCGGGTACGCCCCGGCCGGCGTCGCGCCGGGTGCGCCGGGCGCGCCTCCGTTCCGCGGCGCGCCGCCGGCGGCCGGGACCGGTGCGTCGGTCGAATCGGCCGGCGACCGGCCGGTGGTCGCGCTCGCCTGCGGATCCGTCCCTCCCGGACCTCGCACCGGCTCGGGCGGCGCGAAGATCTTCCAGTAGAGGAGGGCGAAGAGGATGCAGGCGAGGCACGTGGTGAGAACGCGTCGGTCCACCTATCGCCCCACTTTCAATCGGTCCGCGAGGTACCGCGGGAGACCCCCCGACTGGAGGATCTTCTTCATCGTCGTCTCGTAGTCGTACGGCACGCGGTGGAAGTTCACGGTCTCGCCGTCCCACGTGCAGTAGCTCGCCCGGTTGTCGCCGTCGCGCGGCTGACCGACCGACCCGGCGTTGATGATCGCCTTCTCGCCGCTCCGGAGCGTGAAGCCGTCCTTGCACTCCGACGGCGGCAGGAACCCGCCCGCCTCGGGGTACACCCCGGGGACGTGGCTGTGCCCGACGAAGCACGCCGGCCGATCCATGCGGGCGAAGCAGTCGCGCATCTTCTTCTCGTCGCGCGCGTCCTTCGGGAGCATGTACTCGCGGATCGGATCGCGCGGCGACCCGTGGACGAGCAGCGCCGAGTCGAGCCGGATCTCCACCTTCATGACGTCCCCGAGGATCCCCCACAGGGCGTACCGCTCCTCCCGCGGGAGGGACGGGTCGTTCAGCTGGTCGCGCGTCCAGTCGAGCGCCGCGCGCGCCTTGTCGTTGAAGTCCTCGGCGACGTAGAGGACCGCCTCCTCGTGGTTCCCCCGGAGGCACGCCTCCCACTGGTCGACCAGCTTCAGGGCGGCGACCGGCTCGGGGCCGTAGCCGATGACGTCCCCGAGGCAGATGACCCGCTCGATCCCCCGCCGCTCGATGTCGTCGAGCACGGCGTGGATGGCCTCCATGTTGGAGTGCAGATCCGAGATGAACGCGATCATCGAGGGAACTCCGCCCCGGCGGTCCGTCACCCCGATCACGAGCTCCGGACGCGGCCGGCGCGGGGGCGAGGGGTGACCCGGCGACGGAATTCGCGCCGTGTCGAAGAAAGGGACGAACCTAGACGACGCCGCTCCGGGCGTCAACGTTCCCCGAACGGCTCCGGGAGATCTCCGCGCTCCCGGAACGACACGAACCCGGGGTCGCCGACCACGACGTGATCGAGGAGGCTCACCCCCACCAGTCGGCCCGCCTCGGCCAGGCGGAGCGTCACCTCCCGGTCCTCCGTGCTCGGCGTCGGATCGCCGCTCGGATGGTTGTGGGCGACGACGACCGCCGCCGCCCCCTCTCGCAGCGCCGGACCGAACACCTCCCGGGGATGGACGACGGACGACGTCAGCGTCCCTTCCGACACGCGCTCGAGCCGGAGCAGGCGGTGGCGCGCGTCGAGCAGGAGCGCCACGAACCGCTCCTTCCGGGCGTACCGAAGCCGAGGGGCGACCAGCGCGCAGACGTCCGCCCCGGACCGGATCGCCGCCCCGCGCCGCAGCCGCTCGCCGGGCATCCGCCGCGCCACCTCGAACGCCGCCGCCAGCCGGCACGACGCGGCGACCCCCAGGCCCGGCTCCCGCGCCCACTCGCCGGCGCTGCGGCGCGCGAGCCCGCCGAGCCCCCCGGCCCCCGTGAGCAGCCTCCTCCCCAGCTCCTCCGCCCCCGCCCCGCCTCGTCCGTCGACGAGGAGCGCGAGCAGTTCGGCCGCGGTGAGCGCGGCGCTCCCCAGGGCGTGGAGCCGCTCCCGGGGGAGATCGACCCGGTCGGTTCGCATCGACGTCCTCCGGGGGGGAGACGTCGCGCGGCCGCCGGCGGTGACGCGCGGATCCGCGCCCGCTCCCTCCCCGCCGTCAGCCGCCCGCGAGGACGAGGACCGGCTCGCCGACCACGGCCCGGTCGCCGACGTCCCCGCGGTCGGCGAAGTCGACCTCCAGCCGCAGCGTCTCCGCCCCGCTCAGATCGACGCGGACCGGCGTCGCGGGACGCCCCGCGTGGAGCGTCTCCGACTCGAACCGGACCTCGTCGTCGACCACGATCCGGATCACCACCGACCCGGTCACGTCGTGCGCGAGCACCTCGTCCGCGACGCCGACCTTCGCATCGAGCCGCGCGTACGCGCCATCGAGATTCCAGGTGAGCCGTGTGCGGGAGTGAAGGCCGAGCCCCTTGCCGTACCGCACTCCGCCCACGACGAGGTCGCCGCCGGTCACCGTCCGGTCGCGGCGCCATGGAAAGAGGAAGTCGTCCGGGCCGCCGAGGAACGGCGTCTCCTCCACCGTCGCGGGAGGGAGGTCGGAGAGCCACGCGAACCGCTCGCTCCCGAACCGGAGCGCCGCGATGCGCGACAGGTCGACGGCGAGCGACCGGTCCCAGCCGACCGCGACGCGCAGCCGCCCGGACGAGAGGTCCTCCAGCTCGCCGCGGAGGAGCCCGCCGTCCCGGAGCTCGACGTCGACCGGACGCTCGCGCGCCGGCGCCTCGTCTTCGAACACCGCGACCGCGATCCCGAGCACCTCGTCGAGCTCGAGGGAGAGCCGCCCCAGGTCCGCGTCGATCTCGACGCCGCGCCCGTCGACGCTCGTGACCGTCCCCTCGACCACGTCCCCCTCCACCGGGCCGCGGCGGAAGACGAGGTCGTCCTCCGACGCCCGCCCCGCGAGGCTCGCCGGGTCGAGGCGGTCCCCCTCGGGACCGAACGTCACCGCGCGGACGCGGTCGATCGGGAGCGCGACCTCCCCCAGCGACGCCGTCTCGAGTCGCAGCAGGTCGACGTCCCCCTCCCCGAGCCGTCCCGTCAGCCGCGACCCGTCAACGAGCAGCACCGCCACGTCGGTCTCCAGCGCCGACCGCTCCGCCGCGCCCCCCACCGTCGCGACCAGGACGTCGTCCACCGGCACCGTCCGACTCTCCCCACCGGCCCGCACGGTCAGGCCGCCCCCGTCCGCCAGCGAGAGCGAAGTCACGGGGAGTTCGCTCCCGTCGAGCAGCCGGAGGGTCACCTCGGACGGCGCGGGGGCGAGGACGAGGAGGAGGAGGACGGAGAGGGACATGGCGAGCTCCGGAACGGATCGGAAGAGAGTACGGGGGGAAGAGAAGGAAGGAGAGGAACGAGAGGAAGGAAAGGAAGGAGAGACGAGGCCCTTCGCGCCTCGGGGACCGTTCGACGGCGGGGACGAGACGCCGAGACATCGGGCTCTTCCCCTCTCCTTCCTCTCGATCCCTTCCCCCTAGCCGCGCCATTTTGTCCGGGTGCCTCCGTGCTCGCCGCGGTGCCACGTCACCGTGTCATGCCTCGGCTCCGGGAGTCGACTCGGCAAATCGTTTCGGGTTCGACGGTTGTGCTCGCCCGCTCCGTCAAGCGGTCGGCACCTCGTTTGCTTCGACATCCGGCCAGATCGGACGAGGCCCGGGGAGCGAGACTCCTCGCGCGTGCGCCGTTCCCATCGATCAAGACCGGATCCCCGGCCGCCGGAGCTCCCGGAGGGCGGGGACCATCGTTCCAAGTCGGGAGGATTGAGACCCATGGCGAAGCAGCTCGCCTTCGAGCAGGAAGCGCGCGAGCGCCTCAAGGACGGCGTCGTCAAGATCGCGCGCGCCGTGAAGAGCACCCTCGGACCGCGCGGACGCAACGCGGTCATCGACAAGGGGTGGGGCGCGCCGACGATCACCAAGGACGGCGTGACCGTCGCCGAGGAGATCGAACTCCAGGATCCGTACGAGAACATGGCCGCCCAGCTCGTGAAGGAGGCCGCGTCGAAGACCTCCGACCAGGCGGGCGACGGCACGACCACCGCGACCGTCCTCTCCGAGGCGATCTTCCTCGAAGGACTCCGGTTCCTCGCCGCCGGCGTCGGCCCCGCGGCGTTCACCCGCGGCCTCCGGAAGGGGGTCGAGGCGGTGTCGGCCCGGCTCGGCAAGCTGGCGAAGAACGTCGACAGCTCGACGGAGATCCGCCAGGTCGCGTCGATCTCGGCGAACAACGACGACACCATCGGCAAGATGATCGCCGACGCGATGGACAAGGTCGGCAAGGACGGCGTGATCACCGTCGACGACGGCCAGGGCCTCGAGACCGAGGTGACCGTCGTGGAGGGGATGCAGTTCGACCGCGGGTTCCTGTCGCCGCACTTCGTGACGAACCCGGAGAAGATGGAGGTCGAGTTCCAGAACGCGTACGTGCTGGTCCACGAGGAGAAGCTCTCGACGGCGAAGAAGCTCGTCCCGCTCCTCGAGCAGGCCTCGAAGTCCGGCAAGTCGCTCCTGATCATCGCCGAGGACATCGACGGCGAGGCGCTCGCCACGCTCGTCGTGAACAAGCTGCGCGGCATCGTGAAGGTCGCCGCGGTGAAGGCGCCGGGGTACGGCGATCGCCGCAAGGCGATGCTCCAGGACATCGCGATCCTGACCGGCGGCCGGGCGATCATGAAGGACCTCGGCATGGACGTCGAGCAGGTCACCCTGAAGGACCTGGGGACGGCCAAGAAGATCCGGATCGGCTCCGAGGAGACGACGATCGTCCAGGGCGCCGGCGACGCGAAGGAGGTCAAGGCGCGCTGCGAGCAGATCCGCCGCGAGATCGAGGCCGCGACGTCGGACTACGACCGCGAGAAGCTCCAGGAGCGGCTGGCGAAGCTCTCCGGCGGGGTCGCGGTGATCAAGGTCGGCGGCGCGACCGAGGTCGAGGTGAAGGAGAAGAAGGCGCGCATCGAGGACGCCCTCCACGCCACCCGCGCGGCCGTCGACGAGGGGATCGTCCCCGGCGGCGGCGTCGCCCTGCTGCGGGCCCGCAAGGCGCTCGACAAGGTCGAGACCGAGGGGGACGAGAAGTTCGGGATCGACACGCTCCGTCGCGCGCTCGAGATGCCGCTCCGCACGATCGCCACGAACGCCGGCGCCGACGCCCCGCTCGTGGTGAAGGAGGTCTCGGACGCGAAGGGGAACCAGGGGTACGACGCCCTGAAGGGCGAGTTCACGGACCTGCTCGAGGCGGGCGTGATCGACGCGACGAAGGTCGTCCGCTCCGCGCTGCAGAACGCCGCCTCGGTGGCCACGCTGCTGCTCACCACCGACGCGCTCGTCGCCGACCTGCCGAAGCCCGAGGCCGCGGGCCCCGAGGGCGGCGACATGGACGGCATGGGTGGCATGGGCGGAATGGGTGGCATGGGCGGAATGGGCGGCATGGGAGGGATGGGCGGCATGGGCTTCTGAGCCCCGCCCCCTCCCCGTCCCCCGCCCCAAAGAACCGAACGAACGAAACGAACAAGGAGAGAGAACCATGGTGAAGATTCGCCCGATGGACGACCGCGTCGTCATCGAGGTCCTGGAGGCCGAGCAGACCACTGCCGGCGGGATCGTGCTCCCCGACTCCGCGCAGGAGAAGCCGCAGCGCGGCAAGGTGACCGCGATCGGCGCCGGCAAGCTCGGCAAGGACGGCGACCGCCTCCCGATGACCCTGAAGGTCGGCGACGAGGTGATGTTCGGCAAGTACTCCGGCAGCGACGTCGAGGTCGACGGCCACGAGTTCAAGATCATGCGCGAGAACGAGATCCTCTTGCGCTTCGACCGCTGAGGAGGGCGTCATGGCGAAGCAGTTGATGTTCGAGGACGACGCGCAGCGGAAGATCCTGAAGGGGGTCGAGAAGCTCGCGCGCACGGTGAAGGTGACGCTCGGCCCCGGCGGCCGGAACGTCATCCTGAAGAAGTCGTTCGGATCGCCCCAGATCACCAAGGACGGGGTCTCGGTCTCGAAGGAGATCGAGCTCGAGGATCCGTTCGAGAACATGGGCGTCAAGCTCGTGAACGAGGTCGCGAACAAGACCTCCGACGCGGCGGGCGACGGCACCACGTCGGCGACCGTGCTGGCCGAGGCGATCTATCGCGAGGGCCTGAAGGCGCTGACGTCCGGCGTCAACCCGGTCCACCTGAAGCGCGGGATCGACGCCTCCGTCGCGTGCGTGGTCGCGCGGCTCGAGGAGATGTCGAAGAAGATCAAGAGCAAGGAGGAGATCGCGCAGGTCGGCACCATCTCCGCCAACCAGGACGCCGAGATCGGCAAGCTCCTGGCCGAGGCGGTCGACAAGGTCGGCGAGGACGGCGTGATCACGGTCGAGGAGGGACGGACCTCCGAGACGGAGCTCGAGCTGGTCGAGGGGATGGAGTTCGACAAGGGATACCTGTCGCCGTACTTCGTCACCGACGTCCAGGCGATGAGCACCGAGCTCGAGGACGCGTACATCCTCATCCACGAGAAGAAGCTCTCGAACCTCCGCGCGCTCCTCCCGCTCCTGGAGAAGCTGGCCGGGACCGGCAAGCCGTTCCTGATCATCGCGGAGGACATCGACAGCGAGGCGCTCGCGGCCCTGGTCGTGAACAAGCTGCGCGGCGTCCTGTCGTGCTGCGCGGTGAAGGCGCCGGGCTTCGGCGACCGTCGCAAGGCGATGCTGCAGGACATCGCGACGCTGACCGGCGGCACCTTCATCTCGGAGGAGCTCGGCCAGACCCTCGAGTCCGTCACGGTCGACCAGCTCGGCCGCGCCAAGACGATCCGGGTCACGAAGGACGCGACCACGATCATCCGCGGCGCCGGCAAGAAGGCCGACATCGAGGACCGCATCCGGCAGATCCGGGCGCAGGTCGAGAAGTCGACGTCCGACTACGACCGCGAGAAGCTCCAGGAGCGCCTCGCGAAGCTGACCGGCGGCGTGGCCGTGGTGAAGGTCGGCGCCGCCACCGAGGCGGAGCTGAAGGAGAAGAAGGCCCGCGTCGACGACGCCCTCCACGCCACCCGCGCGGCGGTCGAGGAGGGGATCGTCCCCGGCGGCGGCGTCGCCCTCCTCCGGACCCTCCCGTCCCTCGAGGCCCTGCGCCTCAAGGGGGACGAGAAGTTCGGCAAGGCGGTGGTCGAGAAGGCGATCCAGGCGCCGCTCTACTGGATCGCCACGAACGCCGGCGAGGACGGCGCGGTCGTCGTGTCCGAGGTGAAGGGGCGCAAGAACGCGAACGGCTTCAACGCCCTGACCCGGACGTACGAGGACCTGGTGAAGGCGGGCGTCATCGACCCGACCAAGGTCGTCCGCTCGGCGCTGCAGAACGCGGCGTCGATCGCGGGGCTCCTCCTCACCACGGAGACCCTCGTGACCGACCTCAAGGAGAAGGCCGAGCCGGTCGGCGGGAGCACGACCTGACGGTCGTCCTCCCCGTGC